>NZ_JAFBBG010000015.1 GCF_016907055.1 Paracholeplasma morum | reverse complement strand
GGTCACCTTGGCTTTCAGTAGAGTGCAGAAACGTGTATGAATACACCTTTATTATAACATTATTTATTATGTTTTGTAAATATAAAATAAATCAATTCATCCCACCACCTATAGAGGTAAAGGACTTCTTGATTAGGGTGTTAAATCACTTCAAGATTAATAACTTTCCCAATAGTATAATACCCATCTAAGACGATATATAGTGTAATTGAATAAGTGTTTCCGGCTTCATATTTCGATAATGATCCGCCACGGTGATAAGTATCAACTCTACTGAAATACTGTTCTTCTACTTCTGTTAATAAATCAAAATTGATATCGAATAGGATTCTATCCGTTTGTCCTTTAGTAATCGTAAGTGTGTTTGTCAAAGGATTATATGTATCGTGATTAATTCTTATAACATCCTTACTAAAAGTTGTATCATAAATAACTAATACAATATCGTAGATACCAACCGTATCTATAATTAGAAAATCAGAAATATGTGGCATAATATCCATAGCATTATAATACCCATGTTGCTCACTATCAATGTTAAATGCATCTATAACATGACTAGATGGCGCGTCTAGAGGTTCGATTATCTTATTTGTGTCTAAATCATATTTTAAGTATACAACCTCACCTCTAATATTATAAAATGCCTTATACGGTATGACTTCAATCTCAATTGTTTTTTCGATTTTTAAGAAACCCAAATTGATTTCTACAACTATTTCGGTTGATCCTGGTTTTAATCCTGTAATGGCATTATAACCTTTGATATCAATATACTCGTTTGAGTCGGATTTAATCACTGTTTTATATGTAAACGCATGGTCTCTTATTGGCGCCCAACTGAGAAGGGTTTCTTCTCCTAAAGATACTTTTAAGTCGTTATTTCGATAAGGATTATCTATTCCATTTGTACTAATAAGTTCCAATGAAATATCCTCTGAAATGTCTTCAAGGTTATTAACAATAGGATACACCTCATAATCATCAAAAATGATATCTGATATTTGCACATCCCCATTAAACTCCCATTTATTCTCAAATAGAATATGAAGTCCTTGAATCAAATCATTCACATATGTTACATAATAGTTTACACGTTGTTCGAGATGAGTTTGGTGATTTGGATTTTCGGACCAAAACATAGCTAATGACATACCAACTTCTAATTCAACTGTCCCAAGAACGATATCTCCAAGAATAAAATCTAATTGATAGGTCTCTTCATCTATAAGTTCTATTGAAAAAGGAGATGATTCTACACTAAAGCTTTTATAGACTTTATGCTCAATATAATAAACCTCAAGACTCAATAAATGGATTTCATAAACACCTTCTGATTTCAAGGTTTCTGGAAAGGGCACTTTCAGATTTAAAGCGGTGTTATCGGTGATATTCATTTTATTCTCAAACGTTACATCTTTGATTTCATAAGATGAGTCATTAATGAGTAGCACAACAGATGGGAAACTTATTTGATTATTATAGGTAGAATATTGATCCATGCTTACTTCAATTTCTATAATAATATCTCTATATGTACTCACATATGCGTGTTCAACATTCTTTTGAACATATACGTCTTCGATAACGGGGGTGTAGGATTTCAATAAGTTTAGAGCATCTTTATTACTCTCTGTTGTATATACCATCATAACCGTTTGGGAAATCAAGTATAGAATCGTTAACGGAATTGAGGCAAAATGAATCCATTTAATGGGTTCAAATACCCTTAGTTTCTTGATTTTTTTATTGAGTCTTTTTTCAATATACCAATTATAAAATACAAGGTATATTGTGTATATTAAAATAGATAATACGGCTAAATAAAGTAGTACTATGCCGTTGTTTTCAATAATCTTAATCATGGTATCCTCCTATAAATCCATTTTTTCAATAAACAATTTGTAAAAGAGTTTCGTCACAATAAATCTCATATCTCTAGTTGTTTGTATGTTAAACTTTTGACCAGTCAGAGTATTAATATGTTTTACATGATTTTTATTGATAATGACGCTCCGACTAATCCTAAGAAAATCGTCTGGCAAGTCAGTTTCAATCTCTTTTAAAGGTTTTCTGACATCGAATGACTTCTCTAGTGTATGAATATGAATGATATGATCAAAGCTTTCAAGCGCTATTAAATGATCATTATCGATCAATATAACGCCTTCAGAGGTTTTAATGTGGATACGTCTACTTTTAAAGGTTGTATCTATTAATAGCCAATCAGTATCCTCTGTGATAACAAACCCGTGGCTTATAAGTTCTTGTTCGATTTCTTGATATTTACTTGGATGACATTGTAAATTTATTTTCATTTTTTCTCACCAACCAAATTTAATTTATCATAAAATGAAATTAATAGTAACCCATTAGTCGTAAGTTAATCATTTTTTATCGCGAAACGCATCTTTAACATCTTGAAATCTGAACTGATACCAAAAACCTGTACTTTGATACAATATAAATGTATGCAGGAGGTATCACATGAAAGATAAAAAGAAAACAAATAGACTATAGTGATGACAGTTATAGTTTAAAACAAACTATATTAAAATCTACTGCAAATGTATCCATTTAAGAAATAATGACGAAGGTATATATATTGATTTAGGTAAAAACACTGTAGCAATTAGTGATGGTTTAATACTAAATTGTACAGTTATACCTAACACGACTATTCAATCTAGTTTAAAAGACGTTTTATCTGTTGATGCACCAAAAGATATATATATTAATTATAAATTGGAAGAAGTTTTATTAAATGTTTCTTCTAAAATGACACCTGAAGAAATAGAGAAACGTTCACGTGTTCAAAAAAGAGGTAGATTCAGTAATGAATCAACTGAGGATATTACTATAAACGAGTCTACAAGTAAAGTTGATATTATAAAGGATAACACTCTATTCGATATAAATTAATTATTAAAGGCTTTCCTAGTTTCTGATTAATATCAGTGTATTAGAAAGCCTTTTTCTTTCGTGTTTTGATTGACCTTTCGTGTTTTCACTAGGTATAAAAAAGAAAAAAGCCTACAAATCACTTTCATTAAGTGACTCATAGACTTGTATTTTAGAAAGAAAAAAGGGATTATCTCCCTATTTTCAAATTCTATTAAGTTGATAACATTGAATCAAACTGTTGTACAAATATGTGTGATGCTATCTATCCTTTTACAAATTGACACTCTACTTATTTTTTTAGCACTCTCATTGCATTTAGAATTGCTATCAACGAGACGCCTACATCAGCAATAACGGCTTCCCACATAGTTGCTATTCCAAATGCACCAAGAACTAAGAAGAAGGCTTTAACACCTAATGCTAATATGATGTTTTGCCATACAATTTTTCTTGTTCGTCTAGCAATTTTTACCGCAGTTACAATTTTTGATGGCTCATCTGTCATAATAACAATGTCTGCTACATCAATTGCGGCATCTGCACCAAGTCCACCCATTGCAATCCCGATATCAGCTCTTGCAAGTACTGGTGTATCATTTATACCATCTCCAACAAAGAAGAGCTTACCTCGTTTTGACTTACTGTCTAAAAGTTCTTCGACTTTATTTAATTTATCTTCAGGAAGTAATTCAGCGTGAATCTCATCTAATCCTAATGCTTTACCAACACTAGTTGCAACAGATTTTTTATCTCCTGTTAGCATTATGGTTTTCTTAACTCCTAATGCTTTCAATAGTTTTATTGCTTCTTTTGAATCTTTTTTAATTTGGTCAGATACAACGATATTTCCAACATATTTTTTATTAATAGCGATATACAAGATAGACCCTAATGCAGATGATGCTTCAAATGAAATATTTTCTTTTTCCATTAAACGAGCATTTCCTACTAATACTTCATCGCTATTAACCTTTGCTTTTATACCATGACCTGAAACTTCTTTTATATCTGATACAATTTCTTGTTTAATGCTTTTGTTATATTCTTTGACAACTGATAAAGCTATTGGATGATTTGAAAAACTTTCAACGTATGCAGTTTTTTCTAGCAATTCATCTTTTGAAATATCAATAACTGGATTAATTTGGGTCACTTTAAATGAACCTTCAGTTAGTGTACCTGTTTTATCAAATACTGCAATCTCTATTTCATTTAGTGCTTCTAAATAGTTTCCACCTTTTACTAATATTCCATTTTTTGAGGCTGCACCTATCCCACCAAAGAATCCTAGTGGTATTGATACAACTAGCGCACAAGGGCATGATATGACTAAGAATATTAAAGCTCTATATAACCATTCTTCAAATGTTCCAACTTGAAAAATTAGAGGAGGAATTATAGCAAGCAACACTGCTGAAAATGTAACAATTGGTGTGTAGACTCTTGCAAACTTTGTAATAAATTTTTCAGTTGGAGCCTTTTTAGTTGTAGCAGTTTCAACTAATTCTAATACTTTAGCAACTGTAGATTCACTTGCTAGTTTTGTAACCTTAACTGTAAGTAAACCATTAATATTAATACAACCTGATAATATCTGTTCACCTACAGTCACATTCATAGGGACCGATTCACCTGTCAATGCTTTTGTATCCAGTGATGAATCACCCTCCAATATTATTCCATCTAAAGGAACTCTTTCACCCGGTTTAATAACAATAATATCATCCACATTTACTTCTTCAACTTTGATTTCTTGAACCTCATTACCTTTTTTTACATAAGCAACATCCGGTCGTATTGACATAAGTTTTTTAATCGATCTTCTTGATCGATTTACTGCTATATCCTGGAATAGTTCTCCTACCTGATAAAATAACATAACCGCAACAGCTTCAGGATATTCTCCAACAGTAAATGCACCAATAGTCGCAATAGTCATTAAGAAATTTTCATCAAACATTTTTCCCCTTAATATATTTCTAAAAGCTCGAAATACTACGTCTCCTCCTATTAACAGATAGCTTACTATAAACATAGGAAGATAAAAGACAGATGATTTATTAATAAATAATACACCAACAAAGATAAGAATGCCTACGATGAGTTTTAACATTTCATGAAGACTTACTTCTTCTCCTTGGTCATGATCATGATCGTCATTTTTCTCTTTACTCAGTTCTCTAATTTTTACACCTGGTTCGATCTTATCTATAATTTTTTGTGTTTTTTGTAAGACTTCATTTTTATCAGCTATGCCTGATAATGATAATATAAGTTTCCCTGATAAAATATCCACTCTCGCTTCTTCTATTCCATCTGCTTTATTCAATTGAATTTCAATTTTTGCAGCACAATTAGCACAGTCCAAACCTTCAATTGAACACACAATATTTTCTTCAAATGTTAATTCACTCACTTCAACACCCTCTTCTATTTCCCTTACTTTCGATTTTATCTGCACAATTTGCGCAACTAATGTTTTTTAAATGATATCCATATTCTTTCATATCTCGCACTCTTTTCTATTTATGTAAAAGGTGATCTAGTCCTTGGCTTATAAGTAGCTTAATATGGTCATCATCCAATGAATAATAAACTGTTTTACCTTCTTTTCTGTACTTTACTAACCTAGACTGTCTTAATACTCTTAATTGATGTGATACTGCAGATTGAGATGTATTAATTACATTTGCTAAATCACAAACGCATAACTCTGTTTCCATTAATGCACATATAATTTTAATACGTGTGGAATCACCGAAGGTCTTAAAAAAATCTGCTAAATTAAATATAAGATCATCACTTGGTAAACTCTCTTTTGCTTTATTTACCGCTTCAGGATGTATAATATTTGAAGCACATACATCCATTTCTAAATTTTTCATATTATTACCTCACACTCTCATATGAACATATGCTCATACATTCATTATAATTCTCATTAAAGTTACTGTCAACTGTATTTTCCATTTTAAGGCCAGTAAAAATAGCTATGTACTACAAAAATTCATGAATGGTACTCGGTATGGTGACACTATTTTTCTAAAGTAAAGAAGGTGTTTTTTCTACATAAAAAAGGTTTGACACTTTTGTATCAAACCTATCCATTCAATATGTGTTAGGGCGACTATTTTGATACAATTTCGTACCCCTTCAAAAAAATTAGTACCCCTGCAATTTTTTTCGTATCTTTATGCGTTTTTAATACTTAAAGGACAAAGTAACAAATAACCAAACTTGATAAATTGGAATATATCGCTCTATATCTATTATATTAAACTTTGTTTTCTACCCCTGTGAATCGGAATTTAGATTATTTTACCAGTATTACTTTAATTTCTTCCTCATTACGAGCCCTTTTTCAGTATCTAAAATCACTTGAAACCCACTATTTTTGTACATCTCACAATATCCTCCGAAATCTGATGAATGATAACTAGATTCTTTATACGGGTATACCTCCACAAAATCAAACCCATCTTTGGCTGCATCTTTACACACATGTTCTAATAGAAGTGTGGCGATGCCTTTTCTTTTCATCTCAGGGGCAATCACGAAACAAAATATGGACTTTACCTTTATATCCGTATCAGGTTTCTCCAAAGGTACATGATCCATAAACATTCTCCAACTTGCACATTTCACACAATCTAATTTTGTATTGGCGTTGCACCATCCTATGACCTTATCACTGTTATAAGCAAGATAGCCTTGAATGTTATCACCATTTATATATTGTAAAGCATATTTTCTTCTTTTCTCTACTGTTGAATAATCTTTGCCCTCATAATCATCATTGCACCAACACACACAATAACATTTATGTTCATCTATATGTTTATCATGTGGCGTTGTATCAAAAAAGCGTACGTAATCTTCCGCTAGGTCTGGTGTCAATTTTCGTATCTGAATATCCATTTATTTACCTCCACTAAAAAAATAATTATAATTTACCTTTTAACTTTAGCCAGATAAATTACAATTTATCATTCAATTAATTATATCCTAAATTAATGCAAATTTATAGATTATATAAGAAAATAATTTTGAACATATATCATTTATTCATGCTTATATCTTTGTTTTGCGTTTTCTTGAACCTTTCGTGTTTTAGTAGGGTCTTTCGTGTTTTTGTTGAAGCTAAAATGAGAAAAAGCCTAGTCAAAGTATCTTGATCAACACTCACTAGGCCTTAATATTTCGTGCAGATAGGGGAATTTTCCCTTTCTGCGTATAAAAAAAGGTATGAAAACATTGTATCATACCCGTTGTGCTAATATGTGTGTGCTTTACCTTTTTGATACAATTCGTACGCCTAGTTGAAAAGTTCGCACCCCTGTTCATTTTTTCGTACCCATCCTTTTTAACATTGAAATGGGGAAAAACATTTTAACAAAATCGATAAATTGGAAGTTGTCGCTCGATTTATATTATCTAATTTTTCTTTCTATAAATTAGATTAGATATTTTGGATAACCTTACTGTAATCAATATTTGTTTTTTTAATTGAAACATAGTTAGTATTTGTGTTATCATTTCTAAAATATATAAAGTCATTTATAAAATAGAAAATTGTAGAATCACCATTGTTTGTATAAACATAAACAATTAATCTTGCATTCATTTTATCATTTATATTAGAATCAGTAATTTCATATAGAACATCTAAATGCTGATAAAATTTCCTATCAAATTCCCATGCATAAGATTGAAATAAAAAAGTGTTACAACCTGCGCTTTCTATGTTTCCTATTTCAAAGCCAGTAGCCTCATATAATGATATACCTTCTTTTTTACAAGCTGTCAATCCAAAAATCACAATAAAGATAATTAAAAACACAACGATTTTTTTCATTTCTAAACTCCTCTCAAAGTTACTCTTAATAGTACGACAAATTACTATTCACGGTTTCATACTATAAATTTTTTCTCGTAACTTTCCTCAATCCTAAGGCACCAACTATAATTAAGCAAATACCAACGAAACCCAAAACTATTAAAATAGTATCTGAAACACAATTAACATTAAATATAATATTTTTTTTATACGTCTCATCCCCTTATAAATTAACAATTTTCCTTTTCAACTTTATCCCGACAACTTGAAAGTTTACGCTGGATTTATCTAATATCCTATTTAAAATATATAATTTAGATATTACTATTTAGTTAATATCCCTATAAATTTATACTATTTTTCTAAAGTATATTTTAATAGAAATTCACTAAAATCATCTGGTGTAAATAACTTTTTTTCGATTTGGTAAAATTATTGTTTATACTATACCGCATATTAATAATTGGAAATTATGTTAAGCTGCACCTTGATGATAATACCTTTAGGCAGTCTTTCTTGGTATACATATGCTATGACCTAATTTCTCAAGCACGTTACAACGGAATGTTTTACCACTTTTACCTTACTAAAGCTCAACATCTTGTGGATCATGCTACTGTTTAATATAAAGACAATGTATGATTAACTTTTAAAAACGGCGCAGAAATAGAAGCACAGTGTAGTGATGAAAAAACCCTACCATTCTTAATTCCGTGGTAAGGCTCTAGCTTTCATTAAAAACAACTATGACACTTTCTGTTTATTTAATCTTCTCATTTCGCTGAATCCAATATATATTGTCCAAACATAAGCTAATGTTTTGGGTATCATAAGCATTCCTATAAGAGGGTGAACATCGCCCCATAAAACTACAGGGATATAAAACGCAAAACTAAGAACGATGGTCAACCACATGTATTTAAAGGCAATATCATTTGTTTTCTTAGTACTTTGATAAAACAGCACAATAATTAGAATACCGATCGCGGCAAAAGGAATATTACGATAAATACCCCAAGCTAATGGCGGTGTATCGCTAGTCCATGCATTTTGCGGCATAAAGCTAAGTACAATCCTTATAATTGCTAATGCATAAACTGAAATAGTTAATGCACCCTTTTCATCAACCTTATAGCGTAAACGCCAAACATAATACAATATTATATAAAATACAGTCATTGTTATTGAGGTGATAAACTTGCCGGTTCCTAACGCAGCAGTGAAGTTTTCAAGCCCTGTTGTATTAAGTGCTAATGCTCTGGGTACAAGGTGGAAGGCATCACCTAAGCCTAAGGTTACTGCCATAATTCCAAATAGCTTATATTGCTTGTTACCGTTACTGTTTTTTATCATCATGATACCCATAATGATTACAGTAGATAGATATACAATGTCAAATAATGTTTCTATAATTGCTTGCATAATAATGCTCCTTTTCTAATAAGTTTTTTCTTTAAGACTGTGGGGATTAGTATTTACAGTACTTATATCTTTGATCAAGATTCTCAATCACCCCTTAAATGTTTCTACAAATTTTGCTATACCTCAGTCTCAAACAGACTGTTGTACAGTTCCGCATAGAAACCGTTCTTTTCAAGCAACTCTTTATGGCTGCCACTTTCGATAATATCGCCACCCTTCATTACAAGAATCACATCAGCATTCATGTTTATTTATATTTAAAAAGTGTCTTTTATATTTAAATTATTACCTTTAAATATAAGTTTTATCTTATATTGTTCTCAAATCTTTTCTTCTTTAGGCTTCCGTAAATCAATCCTGCTACTAAGCCAACAGCTGCTGGGATAATCCAGCCAAGTCCTTTAGAATAAAATGGTAGATTGTTTAGAATACCAACTTTTAATCCAAAATGTCCTAAGGCTTCTAAGATACTGACAAAGGAAGTGCATACCATTGTAAATAAATATACATAAGAATTCCCCTTGAATAAATTATGAAAGAATGCAAGGACCATAAGAACAATTGCCATTGGATATATAGCTATCAAAACTGGGAACGAAAATTTAAGTATTTGTGTCAATCCTACATTTGCAAATATCATACTTGATACAGAGAGTATTGTAATCCAAGCTTTATATGAAATCTTAGGCATTATCTTTGCAAAGTATTGACTACAGGAAGTTAAAAGTCCTACTGATGTTGTTAAACAAGCAAGAGAAAATATTAACCCTAATAATACAGATCCTTTTTGTCCAAATAAATAGAATACTACATTTGTAAGTGTTTGAGCTCCATTTTCAGTTGTGCCGAACTTTGACATTGAAGTAGCCCCCAAATATGAAAGCATTAAATATATGATTGTTAGAAATAAGCCTGCTATGGCTCCTGACTTTATAGTATTGGATACAAGCCTTTTCTCATCTGTTACTCCCATTTCTTTTAAAGCAATAGTAATTACAATCCCAAAATTAAGTGCAGCAATGGCATCCATGGTGTTATATCCTTCTACAAATCCTTTAAGCAAAGGAAAATGCACATAATCACCAATAGGAGCAGAAAATCCTCCTATGGGTTTAAATAAGCTAAATACAAATATACTAGTAATTAATACCAATAGTGTCGGAGTTAAAAATTTTCCGAATCTATCTACCAGCTTCGAAGGTGATAAGCATAACCAATAGGCTATTCCAAAAAAAACTAAGGAATATACAAATAAAGGGATTTTGCTTCCACTTATGGAACTTGATAAAAATGGCGAAATGCCCATTTCAAAGGCTAAGCTGGCTGCTCTCGGTATGCCAAGGAAAGGTCCGATTGATAAATAAATCAAGACAGTAAATGCAAATGCAAATTTGGGATGTACACGACTTGCCAATATATGAAGTCCTCCTGTCTTAGCTACTACAGCAACTGCAAGTATAGGAAGACCCACTGCCGAAATTAAAAATCCTCCCATTGCTGTTAACATATTTGTTCCTGATAATTGTCCTAATTGTGGTGGAAATATTAAATTACCTGCACCAAAAAACATTGAAAATAGCATCAAACTAACAAAAAATAACCTCTTTTTTTTAAGATTCTCCATACTAAAACCTCCATTTTATTCTTTTTCTTTTATGGTCGCTAATCTTAATATCAATATCACTTTCCATTACCATTCCCCCTTGCTGCTTATTATAATATCATTTTAGAAATAAAAAAAACCCGTCCCTATAAAAGGGACGAGTTATACCCGCGTTACCACCCAAATTTTATAAATTAATATAATTAATTTATAACACTCATTATCGTACATTATAATACGTGTTCCTTTTAAAGGTGGACTACCTGCATTACTTACTATATAAATTTCAGTTCTGCTTCTCAGAGATGATTTTCAATTAATCTTTGAACATTGGCTCGCAGCATAACGCCAACTCTCTGTAGGACAAATAATTAGTTTACTCTTTCTCTTCATAGAATTTATATATTTAATTTCATCAAAATGATTATATCATACATAATTATTAATGTCAACCTTATAATAGCTTTCTTTTTAAAGTTCATACAAAAATTCTTTTAATAGCCCTATAACTTAACAATTTATCGAGCATTCTATATTCACAATTATATCACACCTAGTTTCTGATTAATATCAGTGTATTAGAAAGCCTTCTTCTTTCGTGTTTTTATTGACCTTTCGTGTTTTTATTGAGAGTAAAAAGAAACAAGTCTACAGATCACATTCATACAGTGACTTATAGACTTGTTTTATTTAAAGAAAAAAGGGATTATCTCCCTATTTTCCTATTCTTTAAAGTCGATACTATTGTATCAACACTGTCGTGCTAATATGTGTTAGGCTACCTATTTTGATACAAATTAGCACCCTATTAGGATTTTTAGCACCCTTAAATGAATTTTAGCACCCCTATAAAAACGGCTTAACAAAGGGAACTGTCGAAAATGACTGTTTTATTTACCATATACAGTCCAACAGGTCTTTAAGATATCTGAATTACTGGACGAACTCCGTGTAATGAACTGATTGTTAGTGAGATAATTCTACCATCTATTCCTCCACAATCAACCCATTTTGATGTATAACTAACGGGACTTCGAAGCCACCACGCAGCATATCCATAGGTTGTTAAATCAGTTGACATGTAACTTATTCCTATTGCTCTTGCATAATCAGTTGTAACCGTTTGTCTAGTTTCATTTGTTGAGAAACCATAGCTATTATTTATCGCATCCTGATAACTCAATAAATATACTTTATCTAGAGTATCGTTTGAAGCATAAGGATTAGTAGGTGATTTAGTTGTTGACGCACTATTTTCTACAAGTCTAGTCAGAATACTTGCTTTCTCTGCAGACGTAAATCCAGCAGAATAAAAACTATTATTTAACCAGATGCGTATGTCAGATAACTCATAATTGTTTTTACTACCTTCGAACACTTCACTTCTGTATTGTTTTGCATCTATTATGTACTCTGATAATAATGTATACTTGCCATCAACTTCTTGTATTATACGCCACTTGATTGGTTCGACTTCAAAAAAATACATTTGTCCTTTTTGTATAATTGTTTCATTTGTGAATTGATAACCACTACTTTGATATGGATTTGTAATTACTTTAGCATATTCTTTACCCTGAAATTCATAATAGCCTTTGCTATTTGTACTTGACAAGTGAGTTAGAGAGATGTGCAAATTAGGATCGCCAACGACTGATTGTGGGTAATTTCCATAATATACAAAAGTTTTATTATCAATTGTGAAAAACTCGTGCATTTGAGTCCATTTTGCATAAACTGTTAGATTTTGATTTGGCATAGTTTTTATAGATATAGACACATCAAGTAACTCACTAATACACCATCCAACAAAAATATACCCATCTCTTGTTGTTTTACTATTAATTTCACGACCATAATCAAGACTAATTGGTAAAATTTCCGTCCCACCGTTTGTTACAAATGTTATGGTATATTGATTCATTTCTACATTAGAATATAGTGTTAAATCTCCTGTCATATTGAAAATTTTTTCAATTTTGACAGTATTATCAACATCTAAATACCAACCTATAAATGTTCCTTCAATCACAGTTGGTTCAGCTAAAACAATGTCTGAAGTTATGTTATAAAGCGTGGGATTATTTGAGTCATTACTCGTGTTTTCATTCATTACGTAGATAATATTATATACAATAATTTGCCACTTCGCATAAAGTAATAAGTCATTAACAACAGTTTCAACTAATGGATCATAAAAAGAATCAATTGATAAACTGGGATCATTGTACCATCCTACAAAAGTGTAACCTTCTTTCTCAGCAACAATTCTAATAATACTTCCATGGTTTTGAGTAACCGGTGATACTTCAGTTCCACCATTCGTTTCAAATGTTATCGTATATTGATTGATTGCATAAGTTGCTTTAATACTGATATCATTCGCTGGCATAGTCAATGGTATTGATTGATCCCAACCTGAGAATGTATATCCCTCTCTTATTGGCTCATCGACGATTATTCCACTCAAATTTGCATTATAGCTATAGTTTTTTTCATATATCACTGTATCGTCATGATCTCTAAAGGTTAATGTATATTGATTAATACTCCATTTTGCGTATAGTGTGATATCTTCTGCTGGCATATTTGTAAAAGGATAAACTGTTGATAAGGCTTCATCCAAATACCACCCGCCAAATGTATATCCAACTCTACTTGGCTCATTAGGCTCAGTTACTACAGTTCCATAATCTTGTGTGATTGAATCTACATTAGTGCCTTCATTGCTATCAAACGTGATTGTGTATTGATTAATTGTATAAGTTGCTTTAATACTGAGATCATTCGCTGGCATAGTCAATGGTGTTGATTGATCCCATCCATCAAAAGTATAACCCTCTCTTGTTGGATCATCAGCGACCAATTCACTTAAATCTGTATTATAATCATAACTTTCTTCATATAAGACTGTATCATCATAATCTTTAAATGTTAGTGTATAACTATTTATATTCCACTTAGCATAAAGCGTTATATCATCTTGTATCTGTGTATCAAGAAGTGAATTCGCTGTAAAGGGTTGATTAAATGTATTATTATCCCAATACCAACCACCAAAAACATATCCTTCTTTCGTAGGATCATCTGGCATTGAGATAACAGATTTCCCATCTGTTTTTATTTCAGAAACTTCAGTTCCACCATTAGAATCAAAATTAATTTCAAAACTAACAGCATTGTTATTACACCCCGTTAATAGTAAGACGATGAATGTAATCATTACAATAGATAAAGATTTTATTTTACTAGACATAGCTTCCTCCCAAGTCATAAAACTTTTATTATTAAAAAAATCATATATATTTATTCTATTATATGACTTTAAATCAATTAGAACAAGACTAGCTTTCATATGTAAAGTTTTAAATTAAAATGGAAAAATAGTAAAAGACCACTTGAGATTTCAACAAATTTACTAAATATTAACTTCAAAGTTTAAGCTTAATGCTTTATTCATTATAATATCAATCCTTTTATCTATAAATGATAAATTTCTAAAGATGAAGACTTACTTAACAGAAATCCGTTTTTTTGAGCTGTTCTAAAATCAATTCACTTACAACACCGATATCAGTCATGTGGATCAGATCCTTTTCATAAACTCTTAGCGTCATTGTTCTATCTTTTATAGTTGCATATCCAACTTCAATCCAATAGAAACAAAACATAAACTCATTAGGTAGATTGTGTTCTTCAGGTATCTCTAATTCAACAAGGATTGGTGTTGATGCATTCCAATCTTCAATGTTCTTATTATCAATATCCTCTTTAATACGTAATGAATAGACTCCATTTCTGAAAAAGTAATGTCTTGACTTCATCTGATTCATTTTAAGATAAGAGATCAATTTTCTGTCATTTGTAATGGTGACAAAGTCTCCTTCTTCTCTATAAAAAACATCAGTGTACATGCCGTTGATTAAATCAACAACATAGTCTCCGTCACCATATGGTTCAGGATGTGGGTAAAACTTTTGAATCAAGTTCCTTGGTACTTTAATTTCAATACTTTTCATAAGTATCTCCTTCTGGCACTTGCCATTCTATTTACAGGATTTCCCTGCATTACCCTTCGTACCAAGGCATTATATTTAATTCATAAATCTTAAAAACTGATTGACTCCTGCATTGATCCATCCTTTTAATAAATACGAAGACCGTCTCCTCCTAGTTAAAAATTCAAGGACTTCATTATACGTACTACTATTATAATCCTTTAATACATTTGCTGTGCTTTCTATCTTAGCAATAGACTCATTATCAAATTGAGTTATCTTTAAGTAATCGCACAGGTATTTAATTGCTAATTTGTATGACCTTGCTTTTCCAGACACTATCTCGTTTGTACAATATTCTTCAAAATCGTCTAAAATTCTGTCTATATTATTCATCTCTCTGTATATCCTTCTCTATTTTAAGTTTTCAAAAGGTAAATCCTGTATTCTACAATTTACTTAATTGCTCAAATAGGGGTTCAATACAATCTATTATATATTCTTGATTGGTTACATTAAAATCTATTTCTGATGGCCATCTGTCTGTAAGTACGAAGTATTTTTTCCCTCTCTCCAGATAATTAGCAAATCCATTATTATTTTTCCAATTACGTGCTGTCATCACAAGCAAAAATGCTTTAGCCATTGGGAAATCTTTTTTCAAATGTTGCTCTCTGGATTGAAAATCTTCTTGCCAAGAATGCCTATTATATCCTAATTGTGTTTTGCACTCTATTATTGCAATTACATCTTCACCTTTCCAAATTGAAATATCTGGTCGTATAGAACCTCTTTTTCTTTTTATAGCTACCTCTGATTTGATTTCATAATCAAGTTTATTAATTTTGCAAAATACATTTAAGTAATATAGCACTGTTTCAGTAAAAAAATCAGCTGCAGGTGGAGTATAACCTCTTTTGTAAAACGTGTTCAATTCATATTGATAATGATAAAAAGTATGAAGTCTGTACAATATTGACTTAGTGATTTCATTATCTCCGATAGCTTGGTCATTTATCTCATTATAAACTAATTCGATTACTTTTGGTATTTTTTTATAAACCTCAGAAATTTCTTTTTCTAATGTTAATATTGATTTCATACTTTAACTCCCATTTTCAATTTTATAATATGAAAAGCTTGATGTAAGCAAATTATATTTTTGTTGGCAAATCTCAAAACCATTCTTTTTAGCAATATTAATTAATCTTGCTTTGTTTCTTTCCTTCATATCTTTTCCAATAATAATTCTACTTATACATGGAAAAGTATATTTTCTAGTTTCCACAGAATCCTTCTTTAGATATAGTCTCCACTCTTTCTCATGATCGTAGGTTTTACTTTTTGTTCTTGCTTGTAAATTGAATTGGACATCCATATTTGCAGCAACACGCTTATCGTAATCTTCTTTACAATACTCCATTTTGGCAATTCTGAATAACTCAACAAAGTCAACCGGCTTTTTAGCTCCATATAACATTGGTGCGAATTGAAATAATAAGTTTGATTGCGAATTAACTTCAACTTTTGATAAGTCGTATTCTATACAGAAGCCAGTATATTTTTTTGCATATGTTTGCCACAAATTATCATTCTTATAGGTTTGAGTAAAACAAGTTGCAAGAAATGAGTCTTTGAGTTCCAACATTTTATTGCTAAAATCATCCATTAAACTATTTGCCACTTTTTCTATGTTTCCCTGTGTTAAATAATTTTTGAAAAATTGATCAATAACAGTAATATCTGATGTTTTCAATCCTTTACTCAGAAGGTAACTTTTCATTTTATTTCTATTATATGTTCCGCTCTTATCTACTGTATTATCAAGATACTCATCAATAAGACCTCTGTTAACATTCCATCTTGAAAAATCTATTTTGGGATACTTCTTTTTTAATTCGGTTTTTAGTATATGTGGGTACCAATCACAATAAATATCAAATATTTCATCTTTTTGTGATTTAAAATTATATTTGATAGTTGAGTCTTTGATATCATCAAACTCACTAGCCAAAGATAACCATATATAGTCATTACTAATAGCATTAAAATCATTTTCAGTACATGACCTAAATCTATAGAGTTTTTTAGGTATTTTCTCTATATAACCTTTTATGAAATCATGATCTGTTTTACTAGATAAATAGTTATACAAATACTCAATTAAGAATTGTTTATCATAAGTCATAGAAGCCTCCAATCAGAGTTCAGAGCCAAGTTTAATAGTTACTTTTTCTTTTAAGAGTGTTGATACAATCCTCAAGTCAAAATAGTCTAACATCATTTTATGTGCAAATCTAATCAAGAAAGCATAAAATTCTACAATATATCCTTAGATCTTTTTATATATTCGTGAATGTATAAATCCAATTTATCAATCCTGTTTACAACTTTTATGTTTTCAAATTCCTCAAGATAGTACTTAGTGAAAGCAAAGGCATCCAGTTCAATTTCTTGAGCTATGTAGTTACTACCACATGTATCCATATTTGAACTATTAACTACATCTTGTAGTTCCTTTTGCCATCTTTTGGAACGCTCATTAGAAAATAAACTCACATAGAATATTTGAAAAACATGTCTGTATTCATGTGCGATACTTTTTGCACATTCCTCATAATCATTCTCAAACTTTTTATTGATAGCTACGTATTCCTCTTTTATATACAGTTTGCTATCATCAATCATTTCTTCAAACTTTATTACTAATGGATCAATACCTAATCTATCAGCTATTCTTTGACATAATGGTTTTAAATCCAATTTCACTTACCCCGCTAATTAATGTTAAATACGTAATTGTTGGTTAAATTATAACATTTTTATTTTATTTCTAAAAGCTTAATCATGACTATAATCAGAATGAGTAAAAACCACACAACTAATATTAGCTGTGTGGCACCTAATTTACTTTAATTAGCTTCTAATTTCTTTCCCATTGTTGAATTTAAACGTGATACTTTTATCTCTGTGTACTATTGCACTTTTAACCAATAACATCCATATTGATTCATTCCATGCTGTTATTTTATCTTCTGCCTGACTCAGATTGGCGACATATGTTCTCATATTAAGCTCTTGTGCCTTTTTATTGCATCTAGCATCTATGAGTTCTTCTTGACGATTCTTGGCTTGTTCATACCTCTTTGTGAGTTCCATGTATTTTTTATCATATTCATCTTGATCCATGTTTGATTTTGAGTTATCTTTTATCAGCTTATTTATGAGTTCAGTAGTCACAACCATCTCATCGTATAAGTCATCAATCTGATTATCTAATTGAGTTGTATCCGTAAGGAGTGCAATCATCACATTTGTATCATCAATAATTCTCTTCTTGTCTTGCATGGTTATGTTGTAAGCTTCAATAAACTTGTGTTTTATCTCGCTATCCGTTAAGTTTGGAGTCGTACATTTATCTTTGCCTTTTTCAAATTTTCGATTGCACTGAAGTATGAACCTTGAGTATTTGGTATTGGAGTGCCACTTCTTTTGGCCATAAAAACCTCCGCAGTCTTCACAAACTAACTTTGAAGCGAATATATCATTTGATGAGTACTTAGCTCCTAGCTCATCCCTCCTTACCAACTCTATCTGGACAGATTCCCATGTATCTCTGTCGATGATAGCAGGATGATTGTTTTCAACATAATATTGAGGAATTTGACCAGTATTTTTTACTAGCTTCTGGCTAAGGTAATCTTCGGTATAGCTTTTTTGTAGTAAAGCATCGCCCTTATACTTTTCATTTGTCAGAATCGAGTTTAATGTATTCTTTGTCCATTTCGTTGATTTCCCACTTGGCGTCTTAACATTTAGTTTAGTTAGATGATTTGCGATTCCAGTGATTGACTTCCCTTCAACTAAAAACATGCGATATATTAACTTAACAATGATGGCTTCGTCTTCATCAATTACTATTTTGTTGTTTTCTTTTTTATAACCCAAGAATCGCTTATAGGCAAATGATACTTTTCCTTGTTGAAAACTAGCCCTCTTACCCCATGTGACATTCTGGCTAATCGATCTTGATTCCTCCTGTGCGATAGAAGCCATGATTGTCAGGATGAGCTCGCTCTTTGGATCTAAAGTCCATAGGTTCTCTTTCTCAAAGAAAACTTCAACCCCCTTATCTTTTAGTTTTCTAACAAAAGATATTGTATCAAGCGTATTACGTGCGAAACGTGAGATGGACTTTGTGATGATTAAATCAATCTTACCTGCTAAAGCATCAGCAATCATCCTGTTAAATTCAGGTCGTCTTTTAGTGTTAGTTCCTGATAAGCCTTCATCCGCATATACATTGATGTATGCCCAGTCGCTTCTTTCTTTAATATACTTTTTATAGTAATTAACCTGCGCCTCATAGCTGGTGTATTGTTCATCGGTATTCGTAGAAACTCTTGCATAAGCGGCTACTTTCTTTATATGATTTGATCCAAGTTGAACTTGCGTGATTGGATTTTTAGTTGATGGTATTACTGTTACTTTAGCCATTTTGATTTTTTCCTTTCACATGGTTTAGTGCCTTGATTCTAGCTTGTTCCTTCATTTCTGGTGTCCACGAATCACTCCTGGATGACTTCCATTCGTATTCCTTGCTTGTTTGATCACTCAAATGCAATATCAGTTTTTGCTCCGGAAATACTTCTATCCATTCAACTTTTGATTTGAAGTAGGCTTCATTAAAACTATCACGATTCAAAATTTGATTAGCTGCTTCAATAATTTTTTGATTGGGTACTTGTTTTCCTGCACAGGCTTCAATACCTCTTTTATCGGAATATGAACACTTCCAAATCTCATTATATGGCGTTACTTTATGACTGAATCCTCTACCACACAACCCACAACGGAGCATTCCAGAAAACGGATATTTATTGCGTTTATTCCCTGAAGATGCTTTGTTTAATCTACTTTTTCTTATCTTTTGTGCTCGTTCAAAGGCATCTTTAGTAATGATTGCTTCATGGTTGTCCTTAACAATGTATTGATCGAACTCACCTCTATTGAATCTTCTTTTTTTAGTTAAGTGATTCTCTCGGTATGTTTTTTGGAGCAGTAAGTCTCCTGTGTAATTTGCATTTGTTAAAATTGCTTTAATTGTGGACCAGTACCATCTCGTCCCTGTTTTAGGAATGATACCTTTGGCTTCTAGGATTTTGCATATCTGTTCATCACCACTGCCATCAAAGTATAGTTGATATATCATTTGAACAATCTCAGCCTCTTTTGGAACAAGGATCAACTGCTTATTTTTGAGATCGTATCCTAAACAAGGTTTACCACCCCACATGATTCCCTGTTCAAAATCTTTCTTAATCCGCCACTTCATATTTTCTGATACACTTCGAGATTCTTCTTGAGCAAATGTTGCCAGAAATGTTAGTATCATCTCTCCATCACCACTATTAGAATGGATATTTTGTTCCTCAAAAAACACATCAACATTGATTGCCTTCAGCTCTCTAACTGTTTCTAATAAAGTCACAGTATTTCGTGCAAACCTTGATATTGACTTTGTTATTACCATGTCGATTTTTCCATCTCTACAGTCTTGAAGCAGTTGCTGAAACTCTGTTCTTGAATCTTTAGTCCCAGTAAGAGCTTCATCAGAATATACTCCTATAAACTCCCATTCTGGGTTATTTTTTATCATGTTCTTGTAATGGTTAACTTGTGCAGCTAAAGATTGAAGCATTGTATCTTTACCTTCGGATACTCTTGCGTATGCAGCCACCCTAATCCTCTTTGGCAATTTTGGTAATGTGCCTATTGTCGTAATTTTTCTCATCATTTTTGACCTCCTTAACAGGTACTATATCTATCACTTTATTGCGAGGAATAGTCAAGTCTATTTGGCGATAAAGATTACCTTTTTTGATACAATATTTCTCAGCTAAAAAAAGTTCGATTTTTGAGTATTCTTGATGTGTGATTATTCCCTCATCTCTCATGCTTTTTGCAGGTTGGATGGATAATAAGTATTGTTCTAAATTACTTCGTTCCATCGCTTGATTTCCTCTTGTTAATCTTGTCATTGATATAACATTCATGACTGCAATAGTTTCTTTCTTTAACCGCATAGATTGTGAACTCCTTATTACAATACTTACAGGTATGTGTGTAAAAAGCTCTTTTTTTGAGTTTATCATGATGTTGATTCCACCATTTCCATCGACATTTATCTGAGCAAAATCTCTTTTCTTTTCTTCCTTTTGTTATTTTTAACTTGATGTGACATTGTTCACAGCTTCCACCGAGTAGATCCTCTTCATTAATCTTGTTACAAGCATATCTAACAACACTCAAAGATAGATTTAGTTCCTTAGCAATTTTTTTATACCCATAACCCATCTGTTTTAGTTCAAGTATTTTTCTCTTATCATTAGTCATTGAAAATACCTCCTCAATGGTTAATGGCATCTTTTTTTGATTTTGCCGGTTTTATTTTTCTTTTTTTTCAACCAAATGCGTAATACATTTAATTTGAGCAAAAAAAACCTCACTCGTGGTTTATCCTATAAGTGAGGTGTCAAAATCAAGAAACTTATTAATTTTAGTTATATGAAGCGGATCGGGATTAAGTGGTACCTATGAAATATTTGGGTGCCGCAAATCCCCATTTTTTCCGTTGGTGTCATCACAGGTGATTTTTGGTATATTTAATAATTAAATTAAAGCTAAATCAGGACCAATAAGCTCTTCCACCATCGTTTGGAGTAGATATTGCATCTCCAATGAATTTTAGAGTAACGAGATCTGCAACATCATTATTTGTAGTACTATAAATTCTAACTACATAAAAGTTGTTAGGATGAACATCAAAAGTGAAACTCAATGTGCCAATATTTGATGTTCTTTTAGTGACGAGATTCCCGTCTTCATATACCTCAAATGTTAGTGATGGGGCAAGAAATCCACTATATAAATAGTTGAAATTAATAGTTTGATTTTTTAAGCTATGAAATTTATATTCTTTTATATCTGGCGAGAAAATATTATAATCAAAACCAATATTATGTACTTCATAAGGAAAGGATAGACTCATAGTTTCGCTCCATTTAGCATATAGAATAATATCTTTTGATATTGTGTCTTCGAAATCATAAGGATCACCTAAGCCCTCTTTATTATTAAACCATCCCATAAATGTTTTTGGCCATTTGCTTATTATTGGATAAGAAATACCACTAAAGTAGGTTATGGTTTGAGATGGTGGGTTTGCGACATCTACATCTTGTGTGTCAAAAGATACAATATAAGTTATTAATTCCCATTCTGCATAAAAGTTTTTTTCACCAATTGACCCCATCTCAATACTTGTTGAAATTGTCTCGTTGAAATTTGGATCCATATTCCAACCTATAAAAATATACCCTGGTCTTATGATATCAGGAAGTTGAATCTCAATTGTTTCAATATTATAACTTAAATTTTGTTGACTGCTTCCCCCATTAGAGTGGAAAATTATATCATAATTAACAATTTCCCAGTATGCATTAAGCTCTTGGTTTGTTGTTAGTTCATATATATCTGATGATTTAACCCTTTCGCCAGCGTCATTAAACCAACCTGAAAATTCATAACCTTTTTTTTCAGGAGTCGGTAAATTTCCATATGTATCACCATAAGGAATTTCCCTAAGTAGATCATCTGAAGCTATATCATTAAATTTAAGAACTAAAGTGTAAATTATCGGTTCCCATTTAGCAAACAATGTAATGTTTTGAGCAGGCATAGTATATCCCTCGATATTACTTATAAAATTCGAATCTAAAAACCATCCGGCAAAAATATATCCTGCTTTAGTGGGTTGGTTATTTGGTAAAACAAGTTCCTGATAGTAAAATTGTTCAATATCCATATCATCGTAAGTACCACCGTTTAATTGATAGACAACTAAGTATGCATTTTTACTCCATTGTGCATACAATGTAAAATGACTACTTGAATCCATTGTGTATTGGTCATTATTACCATACTCGACCTCACCATTAGGGGTCGTGCTCCATCCTATAAATAAATATCCAGTTTTTGAAAATTGATTATCATGTAACGCTGCTACTTGGTCTGTTTTTATCATTTGATCTTGCATGGTACCCATTCCACCATTTGCATCAAACGATATACTATTTAAGTTCCCTTCCCATTGTGCATATAAAGTCGGATTAGCATCAACACCCATTTGATAAGCAGCACCATTTTGATATTGCACAGGGCCGTTAGCAGTTGTCGCCCACCCAATAAAAGTATATCCTTCTTTTGTAAATTGATTTTGATTTATATTAGCAATTTGATTGGATGCAATAATTTGACTAGACATTGTTCCAGTACCACCATTTGCATTAAAGGACAACTGATTATTGTTTGCATCCCAAACAGCATAAAGTTTAAAGCTGTTTTCAGAATTCATTTTATATGTTGCTCCATTAATGTATTCTACATTGCCATTGGGGCTGCTACTCCAACCAGTAAATGAATATCCAGTACGAATAAAATTGATGTTTTCGATGACCGAATTATCTGTTTGAATGATTATTTGATTCATAACCCCAGTTCCATCGTTAGAGTAAAAAAATAACGGACGACTCCATATTGCTTCTAATTCGTAGTCTTTACTACTAAAACTTGGAATTTCATTAATGAAAGAACCCGTGTTTTTATCTTTCCATCCAACAAACGTATAATCAGCACGAGTAATCATTGGTAAAGAATATCGATCCAAAAAATCAACTTTTGTTATTTTATCTTCTTTTTCATAATTATAAATAAGCGATACTTTGGATGTTAAAACTACATTATTTAAGATGGTTGATAGTAAAAAAATCCCCAGTAGTGAAGCGAACACAAATCGATATTTTGTAAAAAACAATCGTACATTTTTATAAAACAATTGTCTACTAATTACTCGTTGCTCAAGTTTTTGTTTTTTTAGTTCTTCTTGTTTCCTTAGTTCTTCTTGTTTCCTTAGTTCTTCTTGTCGTCTTCTTATTTCTTCTTGTTTTCTTAGTTCTTCTTGTCGTCTTCTTATTTCTTCTTGTCTCTTTTGATCAAAATACTGATTATTTGTGTTTCCATTGTTGTTAGAATAAACAGAAGAAAAACCCGATTGAATCATACTGTTCACATAGTTAATGTTTTCACTTATAAACTCTTGTGCCTCTTTTAATTCTTTAAATTTACTACCATCAACATATCTCGAGTTTGCAACATCTGGATGGTAGATTTTAGCAAGCTTTCTATATTGATTATTAATGAGTTCAACGGTTAAAATTTGGTTAATTGAAATTTCTAGTAGTGTTAACATTTGTATTATTTTAATAGTGTCTTTACTCATGATTTATCTCCTTAATAACAATGAATATAGAAAAAATACAGTAGAAATATAGTTGAATTAGTTGTAGTATTTCAAAAGAACAATCCATTCTCAAAAGGCTATTGACATTAACTAACTTGTCAGTTGTCGAGTTTTGTGATATATCGATAGGCTTTTAATCTGAAAAATGGATTCTGCTTATATCATATCAAAGGTAATCAAGGAAATTATATCACAAAAACTGATGGTTTTTTTCGTTTATTATAGATTCAATGCGATGGTTTTTTCACAATATCTCTAGGAAAGTGATTATAAATATTATGATTCTATAAGTATATATCTATATAGTATATATTCAATGTTCTCCAACTTTTTATTGAGCTCATCTATGAACTTGTTAAAATTCCTGTTTTTGAATCCTTTGACAATATTACTAAAATCCATTTTATCACACTCTTTTTGATTTATATGCTTATTATACGTTGTTAATGAAAATAAAAAAAGTAGCATAACAAGCGGAATGGTTACCGACATGTTATGCTACATATTTATTATATCAAATTTATGCGTTTTAGTCAATGTTAAACGGCTTAATGTGGCTGTAAATGTCATTTTATTTTGATTTATTAATTTGGTTAGAAACATCTATAATTGATTCAATAATACCTTCAATAGTAACTAAATCAATTGTAATCTTCTGATCAAGCAAGAACTGATTTATATTTGAGATCACGTATTTCTTCTTTTGATCGCCTTTGGTATAATTTTTCTCTGCATCAATACAAAGTTTTCTAATTTGTTCTTCGACTTTGATAAACGTTTCATAGTATACTTTTGCTTTCGAGTTTCTCTTTGACCAGTAACCTAATCCAATAGATACAAGTGAAAGTATCACACTAATGATGGTCGTTATTAATTCTGTATTATTCATCTTTCTTATCCTCACCTTTACTTAGCACTTCAAGTGCATTTTTAATCATTCGTGGAACTGGTAATCCTGCAAGCGTTGAGTTTTCTAGGATACTTACTCCTTCCATCGATATGAAGGCGATCACAGCTCCATCTCTTACAAGATTAGTACCTAATACAATATCTAGTTGTTCAGCTAAAGCAACTAAAAACAAAATGAATATTTTCTTTGCCAACCCTTTAATACCAGCTTCACTACTAACCCTGCCATTTTTTGTTTTACTGCTCTTCTTAAATATGATTGCCAAGATTAAACCCGATAGGAAATCAATAACCATGAAAATTATGAGTGCGATTAACAATTTATCAAATCCTCCAAATAGGTATGAGGCTAATGAACCTAAGGATCCAACAATGGTTAGTATTAAGTATTTAACTTTCACGTTCTCAAACCTTCTCTAATTGTAATTATTTCATCAAGATATGTTTTTAACTGGGTTAAGTGTTCTGGTGTGTTTAACTCTTTATCCCAGCTTTTCTTATGTTCAAATACTTTGTTTAACCACACCTCATTTAGGTTTACATCGTATTTTCCTGTTTCTAAATATTTCTCTAAAATGCCTCTAATTCTAATAATGTGATAACTTCTTTTGACTATCACCTTTTCAACATTGACGAGTTGATTGAAGTACTCAATGACTGCGTCTAAGTATAGCGGTAATACATCTTCAAACTTTAAAGTAATGATATTGTTGTATTCTGTTTGATAACTTGGATTTAGGTAGATCAGATTATCCGCCATGTTGATCACATCATCCGAATGAATCAGGTTGTAAAGTGGTAATGTATCTGTAATAGACTGTCTTTGTAAAAAATCCTCATATCCATAAGCAAATATATCCACACCATCAATTGAAGCATGAATAATACCTTTGAAGTTGTTTAAAACAACCGTTAAGTCTGTGTCAGACTTTTTTTGTTTTGTTTTGTAGTTATCTGAGCCACAGTAATAAATAAACATGACCTCATTCATAGAAAACATGTTCACTACGATTTCTGTAAGCTTGCTGTTGGTAAACTTTCTAGGCATCATACATCCTCCTCTACTTCTATATCATCTGCTGACTGTTCAAAACCCTCAACGTTTTCTTTTAGCCAAAGATATGCAATACCTCTTGGATCTTCGTTGATGAATAAATCAAAATCGACATCTGGCACTTCGATATCTACGACTTCTAAGGGTTCACAGTTATTGAATCTTTTATCCTTTGAAATGTAGGATGCGACACAAAGTATAATCTTTCTACTTCGATAATTAATGTTGATACCGATGATACGGTGATAACTAACATCTACCCCTACCCTTGATTGTAAGTTTTTAATTATTGCCATTTTATATTCCTCCTCTTATTAAGAGCCATATACTTTGGCTCCATTAACTGTTTCATTTGTAATTTGACTCCCATTTAGCGAGTTTGATGTGACTTTACTACCATTTAGTGTAATGAGTTCAGTAGCACTCGATGAACCTGTAATCGTGATGGCTCTTCTTGTTGATCCTGGTGCTTTAAAAAATACTTCAATATAATAGGTTCCTGGGCTAACTCCAGAAAATGAAACACTATATGCCATACCACTTTGTAAATCATTAGTGTCATCATAATATAGAGACTTTACATAGGTACCACCGGTTAGTGCATCATACAGACTTAAAGAAAAACCAGGAAGTGAAAACCCACTACCTGATAATGTGAAATTAATCACTAAACCAATGTTTCCTGTATTTGATGCAGTTGTAGGACTTATACTATGGATCGTTAAAGTATATGCCATCCTAGTTAACCAACCAAATACGTTCTAAGTAAACAGTTGTTGATGTGTTCGTAGTCCATGCGATTGATGTGCCACTAAAGTTTCCAATCAAATGTCTTAAATATCCAATCGTCATCGTATTTGAGATTGAGTTTGAAACATATGCTTTGAATGAATGTGTTTTGAAATATTGGCCATCGAAGGTAGTCCATGAATAAAGTCTATCGTATGTTGGACTTGCTGATGTTGTGCTATTCGTACCCATCCTACCGTAAACAATATGTGTTTCATAAGAATCTGTGGCTGTAACTGCTCTAACCTCAAACGCTAGGATCTTATCATATAGATTAATCGATCTATTGAGCGTAATGTTATTAGCTGTAATGGTCGTAGGTATCGAAAGATTGCCCTCATATAGCAATGAGAATCCACCACCTATTTTAATAACACTACTGTTACCTCTAATATATAATTCATTATTTGTTGTATCGAAACCCAGCTCACCAACTTGAGTCAAATGGCTTGTGGTTGGAACCGATGTGCCTCTTTTAACTCTGATGATAGCCATTAGTATGTTCCACCATCAATAACCGATGTTGGTGTGAGTACTTTTGTTTTATCAATACCAATGTAATAAAAAGTTTTAACTGGATTATAGTTTGTATCCTGAATACTATGGAGTACTAATCCATTATCAAGAACTGATGCATCGAATGATGCCTTTGTCGTATCGAACTTAGCACCTACACCTTGCATCAAGGCAACATTTTTCACATTAGCAATCTTTGTTCTTTGGTCATCAGTTAAGTGAAGATTACTTGATACGTGTGCATTATAAGTAGATGTTGCAACTCCACCTAGTTCTGATAATGTGATAACTACAGCACCAGTTTTACTATTAACGCTTGTTACAGGGCTCACTGCTGGAATGATTGAGGTTGGAAGTTTTCCATCTGCACCAATTAAAGGCACCGTACCATTTGTTGTACCTGTATTCTTTTTGGATGCTGTTCCAAGTCCAAGTGCACTAATCTTTGAATCCATCGTAGCTTCAGCATTAGCTTTACTTGCAAATTCGATATAATCATTACTTGTTAATGGATTCGCACTAGAACCTGTTTTATCTGCTTTTGAGATATATAAATTCGTGCCGTTTAAGTCAACTAATGGTTCACCGGCTTTAATTGTGCCTGCTGTGCCTACAATGGGTCCTGTACCAGCAGACGTTCTTCTTTTAATTTGTATAACTGCCATGTTTTATTTCCTCCTTAGAAACGATATATAACAACTCGACTAATTGTATGTGTAGTCGAACCACATG
>NZ_JAFBBG010000014.1 GCF_016907055.1 Paracholeplasma morum | reverse complement strand
AAAAAACTGTGTGGTTGTTAGATGATAGAACAATAAAGGATGAACTTTCCTAGTCAATAAAAAAGATGATGAGGTGCCATGCTTGCTTCATATTCAATCAATAAGGTGTTGAATATGATCCCAGTCATTAAGATGCTTACTAACGTTATCATGGAAAGCCACGGTAGATACTTCTGATTTCCTTTTATAACTAAAATAGAGGTAATCCATACCATGAGGTTAGATTGGTGGGTAAAGTATAAAAATGTACTGAGTCCATTGTCAATTAGACTTCCAAAAAATCCTATACTACTTGTACATAATAAAACCCATACAAGTGTTTTTTGAGCTTTTGTCATAGTATCAATCCTTTTTAGTTAGTATAACACGTTTTTATTTAGAAAAAAAGAATCTCTAACGAAAGAGATTCTTATATTTTTTTATAGAGGCAATACTTTTTTTCCAAACTCGTTATTTACCACTTGAGCAACAGCACCATAAAATGCGCTTAACCCTGAGAAGATACCAACATAACCAGCAATGGTTGTGATTAATTCTACTTTAGTGAAATCTCCTAAGGCAAGTAAGAAGAATAATAACGCTAATGATCCAAAGATGATTTGGGTTGTTCTATTGTGTTTTAATGTGCCAATAAACATGAATGCTGTATATAAGCCCCACAACAATAAGTAAAAGCCCATTGAAACCTTGTCAGCTTCTAAGCCAGCTTTAGGGAATAACCAAATAATCACTAAGCTTAACCAGAAGAAACCATAGCTAGTAAAAGCCGTTCCACCGAAAGTGTTGCCTGTTTTAAACTCTAAAACACCGGCAATGATTTGTGCGAATCCCCCCATTGCGATACCCATAGCGATGATTACCATCGATAGTGGGATTAAGCCTGCATTGTGTAAATTCAGTAATACGGTTGTTAATCCAAACCCTAATAAACCTAGTGGTCCTGGATTAGCTAATTTTAATTCTTTTTGCATGAAGTAATGTCTCCTATTATCTATTTTTTTAGTTGGTCTAGCCAACTATTCCAATTATAATAAAAGGCACGCTTATAGTCAATGAAAACACCTATAAAGCGTATACAATTAGCCCCAACAAAGCCGATAACAGTACTAAGTGAATAGGAGATAACTTTTTAAAAACCTTTGATGAGATAAATACACATAAGAATATGATTAATGCTTTATAATCAAATGTGATTTCTTCAAAGTAATCACCTAATATAGCATGTAACAATACCCCAATCCCCGCACTTAGAATTAACCCAAGAATAACAGGTTTTAAGTAACTTAGAATGGTTTGAACTGGTCTAGTCTTAATGAACTTATCGCTAAAATAAGCAATTAAAAGGATGATGATAAAACTAGGGAGTACTACGCCTAGGGTTGCGAATACGGAACCCCAAATGCCATAACTATGGTACCCAGCAAAGGTTGCCATATTGATTGCGAATGGTCCTGGGGTAGATTCTGCAATCCCAATAAACTGATTGACTTGATCGACAGTCAAATAACCCCCTAGGGTCATTTCTTGTCTGATCATCGGGATCATCGCATACCCACCGCCAAAGGTGAATAAACCGATTCTAAAGAATACGA
This sequence comes from Paracholeplasma morum, assembly GCF_016907055.1. Taxonomy (NCBI): domain Bacteria; kingdom Bacillati; phylum Mycoplasmatota; class Mollicutes; order Acholeplasmatales; family Acholeplasmataceae; genus Paracholeplasma; species Paracholeplasma morum. The sequence goes on along the minus strand of NZ_JAFBBG010000014.1, from coordinate 40,856 downwards.
AAAAAAACTTTAAGAGTGCCATCATATCTTCTTACCTCTTTGAATAAAAGATACGATAAACCCAAATATCCCTGTAATCAGTAATAAAAGGATAATTGAGAAATTGGTAAAAAACGATACCCCAAACGCCATTAAAATTAAAAGTATGTTAATGACATTCATTTTCACTTTTTTTGATAATTTGAATAAAGCATTAAAGATCAATACAGATACACCAGCAGAGATTCCTTTTAAGGCGTTTGCAATATAGACATTCTCACTAAAGGCTTCTAGAAATAGTGAGATTATTAAAATCACAATAAAGCTCGGTAATACGACGCCTAGAGTTGCAAACAAAGACCCTAAGAACTTCTTATGTTGATAACCAATATAAGTTGCCCCATTAATCGCAAATGGTCCTGGGGTTGCTTCACTAATGGTAATGAGTTCTAACATCGTTTCTTCATCAATCCATTTTTTCTTTTCAACAATATCTCTTTGCATAACTCCAATCATGGCATATCCACCCCCAAAGGTAAATAATCCGATTTTGAAGAATGTGAAGAAGATATCTAAGTATTCATTTTTCTTCATATACTACCCCTTCTAAAAAAGAATTAAACAGCTGGCTGTTTAATTCATGGTTTGTTCATCTGGAAATAAAACACTCGTATCTAATATCGGAATAACGATAGGTGGAATCATCGCAAGTGTGGTCATCTGTGTGATCGTTGCCCTTAAGTATGGGTACAAAAACGTAACCGCATCTTTCTTTAAGAATGTTTCAATCGCATCTTCTGTTTCCGCCACATGAAACTCAAAAATCCCTCTCATATGAACGACAATGTTAATAGGATAAACCGTATCGGCATGATCTAGGACTTCAAACCTAAGTTCTGTGTAATAAACTTGGTCTGATAGTTTACCAGTGTGCCTTGTCAGTTTATGATTCAGTTGAAAAGTCCCTGCTATATGCTTATTAACAAGTTCCATTCTGGTAATAACGATATTCGTTCGTTTCATTGGTAACATGATTAACACCTCATGTTCATTATAACATCAATCAAACCGTAATAAAACGTCTTAATTGGATAATACAAGTATACTGATAATTCATATGTGAAAAATCATTTTAGTTCTTAATCTAAGAAAGCACACTTACTATTGAAATTTTAGCTGATGTTTCATGAGCGAATGAACAAATTTACCTTGTTTTAGGTCTATTAAGTAGAGTATTGAAGTGTTGATGACGTATAAACCATCATTTATATACGACTTATACTGCTTATCTAAAAGTGCGATTGAAACAGACGAGTCGATATCGAAACAGTCCTCTACAAAAATCTTCTTTTGATTGTGCAATAAGTACCCTAATTTTGATAAATGATGGATGATAATGTCTCTAAAGTCACTATATTTCAACTTACCATAATTAGTATAGCGATTAAAGTTCCCAACTATTTTTTTGTATTCAAGCAAGTCATTTTGACTAATCGTCCTACCTATAAATTGTTGATCCGGCATTTGCTTTATATGTCTAAAACACTCGATCATTGGATAGTTAACGTACAGCTTTCCACCATCAGTTGAGTCATTGAAAAGTGTAAGCATTTTATGAAGTTTTTCATTGCAAAACTTTTGATAATGAGGATCATAATCAAATAACAAGTATATTTTTGAAAACTTATTAGAAAGCTTTTTTCGTTCTTCCTCTGTCTTTGCTAACTCCTTCGCAAGTAAAACTATATCTAAGTTTTCGTCTTCAGATAACTCTTCATAGAGTTCATAAATCGAAGTTTCATATGAATAAATACTGTACGTTCTGTCTTTGTCAAATACACGTTGTAAATGATATATTAAATTGGGTTCTGCTGAAGTCCCCTCTACAATAAATAGAATATTTTGAGTATTAGAGAAATTCGCCATTTCGATACATCTTTTCTAAATTATGTCCTTCTCTCAATTCTCTTTCGGTACAGTCTGAAAGAGGTGTCAGCTTATTCTTAGACAAAATAAAATAACTGTCTGGTCTCATAAAATTGTTAGACATAATCCCAGTATTGTGCGTAGTCACTAGTGCTTGACCTAATTTTGATTCGGTGAGTTTTTTTAAGATAACTTCTGAAATCTCCGTATGATAAAAGGCATCAAACTCATCAATAAATAAGAAAGAAATATCTGAAAACTTTTGACTCCAATAATAAAACAATGTTAGAGCCTTAGTCCCATTAGACGCAATCTCCCAAAAGTTTAAGTATTTATCAGAAAACTTCGCATAAATGGTTCCCTTACCGGTAATATCCGTCCTTAACTCAAGTTTTAAGGGGATTTCCATATCATTCAAGAATCTCTCGTAATCAGATAGTTTGTCATCTTTAATAATTCTTTCCATGATAAAGTCAATTCCATTTTTATACCCGATGTACTCATTATCACCCAAAGACCTAAACCATAGCATATGTTCCACAAAATAGAACAGCTGACTTAGAATACTCTTTTTTTCTTGAACTGTATTGTTCTTAATGTATCTTAATACTGATATACTCATCTCATCAGTTGGAACTTGGAGGGAACTAGCATCAACTAGTTCTAAGTTTTCAAAGTCGCCTCTTTTTGCTGTATAACTGTAGCTATATACTTTATTTTCTCCAATATAGAGTTCCTCAAAATCTAGCTTATTGGCGTTCTTTTTCTTATATCTATAAGATACTTCCGTATTGTCTAGTAAAAAAATGTACTCAAAACTTGCTGATGATTCAACACTAGCAGCATTCAAATAATTAATGTATTCATGAGGAGATTGTTGTTTATCTACTAAATGCAAAGTGATATCAAACAAAGCCAACCCAAAGTTCGTCTTTCCAGTAGCATTTTTTCCATAAATGACAGCCTTTGTCAAAAGTCCGTTATTAATCACATGACTATTGAATTTATAATCTCTGTATTTAGAGAAATCAATTGAAATAGCATCTTTAAACCCTTTGTAATTTTGAACTGTAAACTTTTTTAACATATTATTAGCCTCACTTTATGAGATATTTTACCACTTCCGTAACTAGTTGTCAAATTATCCGTATTTTTTTTACGGCATATATTAAGAGTATAATAATTACTTAGCCTCTAGAAACTATAAAAAAAATGCCCGAAGGCATTTTTACTAGATTACGAAGTTTCCGTCTTTAAATACTACTACTTCAGAACCATCATGCTTAACCCCAACAATGGACATATCTTTAGAACCAAACATGAAGTCTACGTGAATAAGTGAATTGTTATACCCTTTCTTTTCAAGCTCTTCGATTGGTGCATTAAGTCCACCTTTAATGTTCATTGGATAAGCTCTTCCTAAAGCCATATGACATGAAGCATTTTCATCATATAACGTATTTAGGAATAAAAGGTTCGTGTTAGAAATTGGCGAGTCATGGCTAATTAAAGCAATTTCACCAATATATCTAGCATTAGCATCTGTGTTAAGTAATTCTTCTAACGTCTTCTTTTCTTTCTTAGCATCAAACTCAACGACTTTACCTTCTTCAAACACTAGGTAGAAATCTTCAATAAGTGTGCCTTGATAGTTAAGCGGTTTGGTTGCAACTACTTTACCAGAAGTTGCCCATTTATAAGGCATTGTGAAGGTTTCTTCTGTTGGAATGTTTGGATTGAAATAAACCCCGGAAGTTGTTTTTTCTCCACCACCACTCCATACATGGTTTTCAACTAGACCAACGGTTAAGTCAGTCCCTAAACTGTTTTTGAAACGAAGTTCTTTGAAGTTTAGTTCGTTTAAGATTACATTATGCTTGCTTAATTCTGCATTGTGTTTAGCCCAGTTTTCAATTGGATCTGAATCCTCATACACGCGGCAAGCGTTAAGAATAGCTGTCCATAATGCTTCTTTAGCTTCTTCCCCTTTTAGGTTTGGATACACTGCTTCAGCCCAAACGGTGTTGGATGCAGCAACAATGGTCCATTGACCTTTGTTACCCATGGTGTATTCTCTTAAGAATGGCAATGCTTTTTGTGTAGCTGTTAATGATTTTGCCATCTTAACTGGATCTACGCCTTGATTAACTCCAATCATAGGCGAAATAACATTAATGAAACAAGCGTTGTTATCTACATAATAACGGTTTGTTTCAATAGCATAGCCTGGAACTTCTTCCAAGGTTTCAACCGATTGATAATCATAAGCATAACGGGTTAAATAGTCATCACTCCATTGAGTAATTACTTTTTTAGCACCTGCTTCATAAGCTTCTTTCACGATTAAACGTGTAAGTTCTTTGGTTTCTGTGGTTGCTCTAACGACCACCACTTGGTCTTTTTGTACGTTGACACCAACTTTTACAGCTAGTTTTGCGTATTTTTCTAATAACGATAATTTTGGCATACTATCACTCCTTAAAAAGTATTATAACAAACTTACCATAAATTAGGAAGAAAATCGAAAAAAATGGTGTGTTTTACACACACCACATTAAGAAGGGTTTTCTGTTTTATTGAATAGGGTTTTGTCTAATTCATCTGGAAGGCTCGGTCTTGCGATATGATACCCTTGAATGAAGTCCGCATTCATCGATTTTAGTGCTTTAAGTTGATATACTTCTTCTACCCCTTCGACAACCACTTTAAGTCCTAACGCATGTGCGAGTTCTATCGTATATTTGATTAGGGGATTTTGATCATTATCAAACTTAACTTGTCTTGTGAAACCTCGGTCTATTTTTACAACATGAAGCGGTAACCGTTGAAGGTAAGTTAGGGATGAATACCCTGTCCCAAAGTCATCTAGAGACAGTTTAAAGCCCATAGCTCTTAATTCATTAAGGGTTATGATGGATTCTTCAATATGTTCTAATATTGAGGATTCAGTAATTTCAAATATGCATTTATGGGTAAGAATCTTATCTTCCGCAACAACTCTTTTTAACTTAGATAAGAATGAGGCATCGTTTAGGACTCTTGCCGATAGATTAACTGAAATCATCATGTCATAGCCTTCTTTTTCCCAAGCTCTAATTTGAGATAATGACTCTTTTAATACAAACCAAGTAAGGTCTTTAATAAAGCCAGTTCTTTCAGCAACCGGGATAAATTCCATAGGTGGAATTAGCCCTCTCGTCGGATGGTTCCATCTAATCAAAGCTTCTACGGATCTAACCTTATTACTTTCAAGATTATAGACCGGTTGATAATAAACAACCAATTCCTTTTTTGTAATCGAATGATTTAATAGGTTGGATAAATCTGTTTGTTTTTGGAGTTCAGAACCAAACACTTCACTATATAGGATGATTTGGTTTTTACCCCTTTGTTTTGCAATACTTAAAGCCATATCTGCGCACTTTAAAAGCGTTTTATAGTCTTTCCCATCGTGTGGATAAGAGGCTACACCTGCCGAGACACTGACAAAGTATTCATCCCCATCCAAAATGAATGATTTATGAATTTTCGATGCATGAGACTTAATCATATCTAGTAATAAGTCTCTGTGAAGGTTATTCTTTAATATGACAACGAACTCATCCCCACCTAATCTTCCAACAATATGTGGCTCTCCAGCAATCTCTTTAAGTTCATTGGCAATTTGAATTAATAATTGGTCTCCTACATCATGACCTTTCAGTTCATTAACATGTTTAAAATCATCAATATCGAGGTATACAAACCCAAGAATATCATTTGGGCTATGTTCAATATGTTCAAGTACTTTACGGGCAATCATGTTTCTCGATAATAACCCTGTAAGTTCATCATAATAAGCTAAATCATAGAGCTGTGACTCAAGTACGGATAAAGTGTGGTTGGTTTTTTCAAGTTCAGTAATGGATATTCTTAATTCGTCAATTGTGTCTGCGTATAAATCCATACGTTTTTTAATGATCAAATAAAACATCAATCCTGTGATTAATACATATAAAATGCCTTTTAGCGTTTGGAGTTCATCTAGTTTTTCGATATCTGTAACAAATAATTTCAAAAAGAGGTCTGAAAAAAATATCCACAGGATCCCAATTATAAGGTATTGTGTAATGATGAATAGTGAGTTCTTGAGCGGACTTTTATCACGGTTCAACTCGGTTGATACACGGTGAAAATACTTTTTAAACATATAAACACCCCACTTTATACTAATATTATATCAAATCCGTTAAAAAAAACCATTCTCTTGAGTCCTTAGCTCAAGCGAATGGTTAAATATCCAATTACAGTCACTTCATTATTAGTCAGTTCATATTGGAAAAATATTTGTTTGCGGTCTGGTTCATTAAGAACTACCGCATCAATATACGACTTATTGATTGTTAATACACCATCTGTGAAGGAATAATCTCCTTCTTCTAAAGTTGGATTGGTATAAACACCTCTGAATGATCCAGTATATAGTTCAAACTCGAATGTGACATCAGACCCTTCATAAATTACCGAAGGATTTGAGGTGAGTTTTGGTTTTTGTGTTTCAGAAAGAACTAAGGTGGTCAAATAGGTATCTTCGCCTTCTACTCTTAACTCATAACTACCATAATCTAGTGTTTCCAAATAAGCTTTGGTTAAAGATAACCCGTTCTCATCATCAATATAGTTTGAACTTGCTAACAAAAGACCATTTAAGTAAACCTCATTACCTATTACTTGGCTAATTAATAGGTAATCATCTCCACTAAAATACGTATACCCATCTACATTAACTCTAAGGGTTTTATCATATATGACTAAATTGTTTAAAAACCCTTTAACATCCAAGCGTTTAAACCCAATATCTGAATTAATCTTGTATGTGTTTTTATCTACAGTGTCTTTACCTATTACGTTACCTAGATAATCATAATTCGTAACTTGATAGATAATGTCTTTTGTGTCTGATTCAAATGTTAATGTATCCCCTTGTAAAGATACCGAAACAGCAACCGTCTTAATAATCGTAATATTGATAGCCAAACTATATCTTGAACTGTTGTCTTTAAATATAGTTTTTACTTTGACTGCATATATGCCTGTATCAAATGTACTCATATCATAATACGTATCGGTTGTGTGATACGTTTCATCATTAATCGATACTTCATAGGAAATCGCATCTTTGACACTTGTCCAAGAAACCTTAAAAGTGTCTTCATGATATCTTAAATCCTTAGGTGGATCATATATTACTTGTTTTTTACTACACCCAGCTAAGCTTAGTATAAGCGCTAATATAAGTGTAAATTTCTTCAAACTAATCCTCCTTTACTAATAAAACTAAACTGAAGGCACAACCAAGAGAGGTTGTGCCTAATATCTATAGTTCTATTTTTTGATATTCAGGTACATATAGGACTTGAATCGTTTGGTAAATCTCTATTGTTTCTTTATAACTATTCGATCGTATGCTTCCAGCAATATCTAATAAGTAATAATATACAGATTCATAGAATTCAGGTCTATCGATATATGGATTTCGATTTTTTTGATATCCATAAATTCTATTATTCCTTTGGACTTCAAATTCATCCACTGGGTCAGCAATATGCCAAGCAAGAAGTTGATCAATATCACCAATCTCTCTTGCATTTCTTGTTGTAGAACCTGAGTTATCTTTTGTAAGTCTTAATCTCTCATCATAATACCTAGTTGCCATATATAGCAATATTCTCGCAACGTCACCTCTATGATCATCACCTGGATAGAACTTACTACTTTCATAATGGTAACTTCCAGAAGTACTACTTGTTGTATTAAAGTAATAATTACTCCTTTGAGAGTTAACATTTGGAATTGCAGCTCTTAACTGGTGCATATCAGATACCATAGGCGATGCCTCATCATAAGAAGATTGAGGCCAAACGTGTTCCTTATTCCAAGTATTGCCACTATCCCAAGTGCCGTTAACAGCAGTTCCTGTATAAATCGTGTATACCTTTGATGGATTATTTAAGTCAGCATCTATATAACTAAGTTTATCACTCGTACTTGAATATGAATATATCGTATGACCGGAAATAATTGTTTTTAATGAAGTAAATAATTGACTGCCATTTTTTCCTTCTGCATTTGCATAATATCCACTTGGAATATTTGGGTCTAAAGGTTGAACAATTTCTTCTTCAGTTACGATATAGGTTAATACTAAGGTTGATTGATTACCCATCTCATCTGCTGCAAAAAATGTAATTGTATAAGACCCTACCCTTGTGTTATCGAAAGTACCTCTATAACCACATTCAGGGTAGGGATCTTTATTATCTATTGCATTACAAGATGGAATGATTATATCATCCCCTACAACCATAGATAACTTACTAGGGTAATAACTTGTTATCTGTGGTGGTGTTTCATCTGTTGTAGGGGCTATTTTTTTAAAGTATATGTTATAGTAATTAATTCTATTCTAACTTGACCTGATCCAACATTCTTAATTACAACTGAACTTGATGATGCTTCAGTTAACTGTGTTGTTTGGTTTTTTGAACTAATAGAACTACTGCCATTTATTGAATAACCAGTGTTTGTGTCAGTTTCAACTGTAATGCTCGTTAAAATATACTCAGATGATAAACTAATCGTAAGTTGTCCTCCATTACTAGAAGAGCCATTATACAATCTAATTTGCCCACCACTATTATTAAAAATCGAGGTTGTGCTTGAGGAATTTTTACGAAAACTTACGCTAATACTCGAAGTACCTGGATTAGTAATGGCTAAACGATCAGCGGAAATAACTCCATCTGCAATATTACTACCATAAGATCCACTTGTATCTATAGTAGCCGTGTAAACTACCGGTTCAACTTCTACAGGATTCTTAACGATTAAGTCACTATAGATGGTTACTATTTCTGTGCCAGTATCTACTATAGCATAAGCTCTTGTTGTAACATGGTGTTCAGAAACAAAGCTCATTAAAAACTCTTTTGTTTGTGCATTAGCTACGTTAGATTTTGCTATAACGACACCAGTTGTATCGAGTGTGATATCTTCTGTTGTGTCTGAATAGATAAATCCATACTCTACCAAATAATCATCGCCTTGAAGTTCAACGCGACCCATATATGATTCATATCCATCACGAATACCTGTCAAATCTTTCATAGAGACAAATGAAGTTGGTGTAACTGCAGTTGTTTTTGCAAATAACTTAGTATCTTCAAGTGCAGTGAATGCATAAGTTGGTTTGTATGATAACACGTTTCCTTCTTCATCTGCCCAATGTGTGAATGTGCTTGAATTAGCTGCAACCGCGACAACTACTTGGTTCCTAACTGCATCAATGGATCCTACAAGACCACCCTCAATAAGAATGTTAATGTCACCAGTTGCTTCAGTATATTGTAATACATACACTCTTGAAGAATCGATGTTCTCCAATGAAGTTTCACCTTCTAATGATTTCCAAGGATTAACTGAATCTACCAGCAATCCACCAGGTTTTGTATAACCCTCAACATCAGGGGCACCAGCAGTACCATTGTCTAATACACTAACTTGATCAATTAATTTCCCATTAGAATCGACAAATAGGACAGCATGTTTACCTTCTGTATGGAATAAACCAAATACACTCATCGAAGATTGAACACGAACACTAAGGTTTGCAGCTAGGTCAGTTCTTACGAATCCATTAATAACCCAGAACGCAAATTGGTTAACACCATCAAGTGTTGATGCGTTGAAACTAAGGGTATCACCCACATTTTTAGTCTGCGGATCAGCATTTATGATTGCTCCATCGTCTACTGATGAAGAAATAGCAACTGTAACTGAATCTAGTTCTGCCGCATTAACGATAACACTTGAACCGAATAATGCTAAGATTAAGCTAATTACTAATAGTAGTTTTTTTCATTATTCGTCCCCCCAAATCTCTTCAAACCCAAATAGACCTTTTGCATTAAGTCCACTTTCGGCAATTGAATCTGATAGTTCAAATTCTACCACTTCTACCGTGGGTTTTTCGTACTTCTCTTTTTCAAACATTTAAATACCTCCCATGTATCTAATATTTTATATAGATAGTATCACATATATATACATATATCAATGCTACATTGTCATGATTTAGTAAAATTTATGTAAACGCTATCTAATAATTCCTATTTTTTTTATAATCCCAGCGTCTTAAACACTTGTTTGACTGCCTCTTTGTTTTTAGAACTATCCTCTAATTGTCTAAGTTTCATTCTTGAATCCTTACCTCTTTTGATCGTTAGATTGAAAAACCTAATCAAGTAGAAAACAGGCAAAAGTAATCTTGTTTTTAACTTGGGATGCATAATTCTCATGTTCTTATAACTTGGAAACAAAACTTTTACTAAAACAAACCATTTGGATTGTTTCTTGTTTTGTGTGTTCACAAGTCTAGGTGCCATCTGGTTAAAACTGTGTCCACTGCCATGTATTCCAGAAGTCATTATGTAATTTGAAACATTAGTATACTCTTCTTCAGTGAATGTAAATGCGCCTATTTGAAGATCAGATTCAATCCCAAAATATCGTTTATTTAATTCGAGCATTACATTATAAAATCGCGTCATAGACATACTTGTTAAATAGGATTCTAAAGTGCTTTTATCGAGTATACTCGCATAAGCCTTAACGTATAATCCTATATCTAAAATGCTTCTTAAACCGACACCACTGGATTCGAAGTGTTTTGCTAAATGATACATCAAATATAACGTTTCAAAATTTGGTTCAAACACATACTCGTATAACTCTTTTTGGATTGCGTGACTAAACGCATCTTTAAAGAGTTCGTATTTAGGGTTAAAATCATTCATTAACGTAGGGTGAATCTCTACTTCTAACCCCTCGTAACTATAGGCATCATGTGCTGGGCTTTTTTGTTCTACTTTAAAGCCGTGATTTGACAAGACAGCTTCAATACGCTTCATTTCAAAAGACTCAACTAGAATGTCAATATCCCCCATGCCTCTCATATAGCTTTTCTCATACAATGATTTAAGTCTAGACCCTTTTAAGAAGACATGTTTAAACGCGTTTTCATTTAAGATCTCTCTTAATTTATCAATTAACTTTAGTTGTTTTTCATCTCTTAAAGCATAGTCATAAAGAATTTGAGTTTTATATTGATCGAGTTTGGATGAGCCTAGGCCATCTTGAATATAGGTAAAGATTAAGCCAGATAACCCATTTTCTCTTAATGATATGACAAAAGACTTTTCATCTTCAATTTTAAAATCGATTAACTTTTTTTCTAGGGCATAACGGGTTGCCTTTAAAATCGTATCCATTATTTGAACCTCAATAGTAGACGTCTAAATGGGTTTAGAACCCAGAGTTTTACCTTAAGTCGGTTAAACTTGCTAGATTCAATGATTTGTTTTTTAGTCTTATAAAAAACGACTTTCCCATAGACGTTTTCAATTAAGACAAACTCTTTACGAACCGCACCATCGCCTCTTAAGATAAAACCATCATCATATACTTTTATAATGCGGTGTAATACAAATTGATTTTGGTATTTAGCCAAGACAACATCCCATTTTCTATATGTAGATTTCTTTAATGTGACGTCTGTAATAGAGTCCTTAAAAAATGGCCACATGGAATGTCCTTTTACTTTGAATGTAACTTTTTTCCCTAGATTGAGTTCTTCAATGACAATGGGTAATAACGTCTCTGAGTTTAGTTTCATAATAGAACGTTATGTTTTTTAAGCGTCTCGATGAATAACACCACGTCTTTTAACGCTTCTTCTTCGGAAATCTCATAACGATTCGTTAGGATGGTTACTAATGAATCGATGGTTTGATCACTTTCTAGCGCCTCAAATAAGACCTTTCCACTTTGATTAAGTGTCATAATCCCATTAAAGTTTAGGGCTTCATTATCAGTTGGTAAAACCATGATTTTTGAACCTATTTCTTTTAATTTAAAACCATCTTTTAGTTTCATAATTTTCTCCCTATAAAATCCATGATAAGTGGTAAATACACTTTTTTGTTCATTTGTTAAGTAAGCTAAATACGTATCAACCGTTAATACCTCATTCATGATTGGAATCATTTTATCCCATATAGATTCCTGACTAGGTCTTAACATATTCTTAAGTAGATAAATGGTACTTTCATCTTTAGATAGTCTTGAGATGCTCGTGGTATCTCCTTGTTTAATAAAACAAAGCGCTTTAAGTGGGTATTTGGCATTGAGGTTGTGTTTCGACTTACCAGAAAATGGCGTCCCATAGACATAACCATCTTTGATTAGGGGTTTATCGTCATTCAGGTTAAAGGCGTGAGGAAATACTTCCTGATAGTATCTAACATGCGTACTTTTACCTGTTTTGGAGGGCGCAGAAAACAAAATAACCTCATCATTTAATACAAGGCTTGATGCATGAATAGGTAAAAATCCTTCGCGCATTGCAACCTCTAAAAATGACATAGAGTATAAAATGTACTCAATAGATTCCATATCCTTAATAAGATCTTTGACAAAGAATAATGCTTGAGTCTTATAGTCTTTAGAGGTTCTTAATTCATACTTAATCAATCCAGATTGATGTTTGACTTGCATGATAGAAACCCCATCGACTTCATAAAAAAAGCGATACTTTTCATGCATAATTGGCGTCATGTCAATAGGTTTAATCACATCAACAAGCTTTGATGTTATTGCATAATCAAAAGGCCCATTAGACTTATAGGGCTCTAAAGTCATAGAAAAATAATCCTTATGAATAGGTTTTAATAGAATATTAATTCCAGCGATTGAATAAGTACTCACGTTGATACCCCGTCTTTTAATATATTATACCATGTAAGCGCATATCATATGTAAAAAAATAGCAAACATATGATAAAATAACTATAAATTAGGGAGCGTCACTTATGAATACATTAAAAGGATTTAGTTTACCTTACCAAAAATATCTACGATTTCCGTTAGTTATTTTATCGATACTTTCAGTGGTTCTATCTTCAACTGCCGTTTTATTCGCCTATTATTCGAAAATCACCATTGACTATGCCATCATCAATCACAAGGATTTTCCTTTATATGCAAGTATTCTAGTTGGACTACTTCTCCTACAATTAGTTGGTCAAATGGTTAATCACTACTTAAAAGTCTATTATCAAAATAAGCTATATGGTGCGATCCAACAAGACTATTTTCACCTTTTATTAAATGGGGCTTACCAACAGGTGAAAAAAACGCATTCTAGCAGTCTAACTCATTTGTTTAAGAGTGATTTGAGTATTGTTACAGAAGGGTTGTTAGACTTAATTCCTAAATTGATCTTCTATATTTTAAGATTCCTATTAGCTTTTGTTGTGCTTTATTTATTAAGCCCAATATTCGCATTACTCTTCTTAGGTCTAGGGCTCATTCTACTTGGAATTTCAAGGTTCTTAAAGAAACCACTTCAAAAGACACATAAAAAAGCTATTGAGGCTGAAAACATCATGTATACAGAAATGACGGATTCTTTATCCCATTTAGAGGTGATTAAAGCTTTTGAGGGGGAAGATTTCACACTCAATAACTTGAATGAAAACACCAACAGACTAATTAAGACCCGCATGAGTAAAACGAAGATTTCCGTGGCTTCCAGTTTTGGATTAAACCTATTCTTCGGATTTGGATACGCATTTTCAATCATCTTCGGTGCTTATCAAATCAGTCTTGGACTTCTTTCAATTGGTGCGCTTACCGCAATCATTCAATTAGTCCAAAACATTCAATCCCCATTCTCTGGATTATCGAACATACTTCCTAAGTATTATCAAATGATTCAATCGATTACCCATCTAAGCTTTATCAAAGACATTCAACAAGAAGGTTCAAAAAAAGAAACCGATTTTGAATTTGAACGGATTGTATTTAAGGATGTATCCTTCAGGTATGATGAAAAATGGGTATTAGATAAACTTGATCTAGAAATCAATAAAGGCGACTTTGTCTGGATTAAAGGAGACTCTGGTTTAGGCAAGACCACATTATTTAGGCTGTTGTTGGGATTCATCAGACCTTATAATGGTAATATTAGGTTTTATGCTAAAGACAACTATATGAATATCAATGAGACAACGAGAAAATACTTTAGTTACGTCCCACAAACGCCTTACATCTTATCAGATACTATTTACAGGAATTTAACCCTTGGAAAAAATATACCGATCGAAGAAGTTAAAAGAGTTTGTAGGTTGTGTCTAATCGATGAAGAGATTAATACAAAACCACAAGGTTATCATACAATTCTAACCGAAAATGCAGGCCTTTCTATTGGACAACTTCAACGACTTTCGATCGCAAGAGCACTGCTTAGAGATTCTAAGATCTTACTTTTAGATGAGGTCACAAGTGCACTTGATCCGGCACTTGAGAAAGCAATAATCGATAACCTTCACAAGTTAAAGGATAAAACCATCCTATTTATTTCACATAGACCTCTATCAAACTATACAAAACTCATTGACTTAAGTTAACAAAATTGCCAGCAACCTCGTAGGATTGCTGGCATTTATTATTCTATTACACTTGGATTTTTCTCAAGAATATCTAAGAATATCTTCACAAGTTTAGGATCAAATTGTGTGCCTGAACATCTTAGGATTTCTTTTTTAGCATCTTCTATCGAACGTGGTTCTCTATAAGGTCTTCTTGAGACCATGGCATCAAAGGCATCCGCAATCGCGATAATTCTCGCACGAATTGGGATATTTTCACCTTTAAGGCCACGAGGATAGCCTGTGCCATCGTATTTCTCATGGTGAGATAAAATGTCATTGGCAATCTCTGCATATTCAGGCGAGGTTGAAATGATTCTATAACCAATCTCTGGATGGCGTTTGATGATTTCCCACTCGTCTTCTGTGAGTTTACCTGGTTTATTCAAAATCGAATCATCAATGGCAATCTTTCCAATGTCATGAAGATTGGATATCGCTTTTAGCTGATTAAGATCATCATTTTTAAAGCCTAGTTTTTTACCCATTAAAATACACAGTTCAGATACTCTTTTTGAGTGTTTGTGTTCTCTTGGATTTTTTTCATATAGTGTATTGAGAATCGTTTTAATCGATTCATTTCGGTGACTGGATATTTCGAAGAGCTTGTTTTTATACATCGCTTCTTCAGCTGTTCTTAACGCAACCTCAATAGGTTCGTCTTGCTGCTTAGTAGCAATCCCAAATGACACGGAGACAATCATGCCACGAATGTTTTTCTTTTCTAAAGATTGTTTCAGTTTGTCTGCCATAAAGGAGGCTTGTTCGTATGTGGTATTGGAGAGGATAGCTGCAAACTCATCACCACCAGTACGACAAACGAATCCTTTGGTTTGGAATGTTTGTTTCAGTTGAAAGGATACTTCTTTCAGGAGTTCGTCACCTGCGTCATGACCGAAAGCATCGTTCATGATTTTTAGTCCGTTAATATCACAGATGACAACGGAGATTGGTTGATTCTTTTCAGAGTCAATGGATAAAATCTTTTCTTGATAATATCTTCTATTATAAAGACCAGTTAAGGCATCATTGTAGCTTAGGTATAAAATGGATGCTTCATACTTTTTGCGGTCTGTGATTTCGCTTGAGAAAACCATACAACCGACAATCGATCCTTGATAATAAATAGGCGAAAATCTTTCTTCTAAGAACTTTCCCGGAGTGTCTTCAACTTCACTTGAGTCGATGACCACTTCACCTTTAAGCGTCTTTTGAATGTTTTGTTGAAGTCTTAGGCGCATTTTAGGTTCTCTGATGTTTATCAAGAAGTCGTCGCCTTCTTTAATCTTTACGCCATAAAACAATTCCATTTGATTTTTGTGAAACTCATTAAAGTTCAAGTAACAAATATTCTGATCTAGCGCATACATCTCCATCGTTGTCGTTGAGTCTAATGATGCTTTAAGAAGTGTACGTTGTTTTTCGATTAAGATGTTTAAGTCTAGTCTATGACGTTGATTATCAATTGCGATACCAATAAGCATGGTGATAATCGGGTATACGACCAAGTAAGGAATGATTGTCGATCTAATGATTGAAAGTGGATTATCAAGCGCGAAAAACGCTAGTAGGGTAAGAATATGTGTGAATAACCCCATCGCATAATAGGATAAATAGGACTTACTAAAATGCTCTTTAAGCTTTGTGTATCTAAATATAATCCCTACAGCACTTGAAAAAATAATCGTCAGCACGCCTGAGTAAACCCCTGTTCCACCGACATAGATACGATATCCCATACCTATAGACATACTAATCAAAGTTGGTATCCATCCAAAAAACTGTGCAGTAATTACATAAAGAATACTTCTAGAATCAAAAAATAACCCTGTTGTAAGCTCCCAAGGATTGCTCATAACGAATATGACTGAAAGTCCTAAAAGAACCCCAACAAGGCTTTTTTTACCCAAAGATTTGGTTTCTGTGTCGTAGTCTGTAGCTGTATACAGAAACACAACGGCCAACAAAATAATCGCGTTGTTAATTAGCTCAATACTGACGTTAATAAAATCATTCAAAGTCAATGTCCCCACCTGCTTTAACTCTATTATAAATGGATTTGAAACGTTTCACAAGGTTACTTGAAATAATTATTGCGTTTAAAGAAATAGAGCATTAGTAATACTAATGATAAAGATCCAAGGATAAATACTTCCAAACCATACTTTTGTTCAAGTGCTTCAAAGTACTTGAAGTTCATCCCGAAGAATCCTGTTAAGAATGATAAAGGGATGAAGATGGCTGAAAATAGGGTTAATGTCTTCATGATTTGATTCATCTGATTAGACTGATTGTTCATATACAAGTCTAATAAATGTCTTGTAAGTTCACGTTGTTCATTTAGACGTTCCTCAAGTCTATTTAAATGGTCAAGAAGGTCATCGTAGTAAGGCTTCGTATCTTCCTGAAAAATCGGATTCTTAAGGGCTTTTGTTAGTTCTTTGTATAAAGGAGAACTAATGCCTTTTAGTCTTAGTAATTGCTTACGAATGGTATAGAAATCTTCTTGGTCTAGTTTTTTCAGTTCGAGAATGTCTTCCTCAAATGATTCAAGTAAAACACTAGAATAATCAATAAAATCTAGATGTAAGTCTGTAATAATGTCTAATATTTGATAGTGCAGGTAGTCTATGCCGTGTTCTTTTAATTCTTTATATTGATCTAATAATCCATATAGAGGTTCTAAGAATAAAGGCTCAGATTCATGAAAAGATATTAACGTGTCTTTCAGCAATAAAATGCTTAAATAGTCTTCTTTGACTTTTTCTTTATCTTTATAGATCACGTGAAAGACCGAGAATAAATAGTCCCTCTTATCCTCAATCTTGACACGTTGTTCAACGTTTAATACATCTTCTAAGACTAAAGAGTCAATCTTAAAATGATTCTTAATTGCTTCGATTGATGAAACGTCTTTAAGCCCAATTACTTGAATATAACTCTTTTTATCCAGTTTGGAAAAATCGTTCGTAATGGTTAATTTATTCTCATAATGGTAATGCTTAATTTGTGTTTCTCTTTGAACCTCGCCGGTATAGACTAAGGATTTAGGGGTAAAATAGTCTTTGATTTTCATACTAACCGCCTCCTATTTCTATTATACTTCATGTGTGTTTTAACTAGGTGAATAAATTGAGGGATTCTTCATTAAGTGGTAGAATAATAGTAGGTGATGCTATGACTAAAACAGTCACTTTAATAAAAAAGGGATTATCCTTTAACCTCAAAACCTTAATTCAATTTGAAATCATCTACCGCTTATTTGGGGTATTTCTATTATTCCCGATACTGAGACTCTTATTCATATTATCTCTCAGGTTAAACGGGATCACATACCTAACAAACAACGGTCTTATTGCCTACCTAAAATCTCCTTATACCATTTTAGTATTCTTAATCGTATTATTAATTTTTTCCTTATACATACTATATGAAATGTTAACCCTCGGAGAGCTATTTAAACACAGTTTTACAGAATCTTTTATCCCTTTGAAAACCCTTTTATTAAATGGTGTAAGAAGGCTTCATAGTGCGTTTAGAAACAACTTCTTCTTACTGATTAGTAGAGCCTTTGTGTTCTTTATTTTGGTTGAGGCCATTCAGTTATTGGGGTTCTTTCAAAACAAAAGTATTCCAACCCTATTTCAAAGCATCATTGAACTTAGAATTGTTCAAACAGGTCTGACTGTAGCGCTTGTCATCATCTTCATTCTTTTCATATTGAGTTTTTATGTTACACCGATCATTGAGTTTGAAGGTATATCCTCCAAAAAAGCTCTAATGAAATCATTCAAAATGATTCAATCCAAACCCTATAAAACCGTCTTTGGGATTATTTCTATCAATCTGATAATCAATCTAATCATCTTCATTGTCAATGCACTTTTATTGATTCTTATTGGGGGATTGGTTAGCATTTTACAAGGTAGTATTTACGTTAAAAGTGTGTTATTAAGCATCATCTATAGTCTTTATATAGGGATAACGTTCATTTCATCAATGTTCATCATTCCAATACACTTTGCTTACATATTCTCAGACTACATCAAGAAGACTAATTATGAGATTCCTAAAGAATCTTATAAACCTTCTTCCTTTAATAAGAAACGTTTCATTCTATCCCTGGTACTTCTAGGCATAATCGTGCCAATTATCAACTTTCAAACATTTAAAAACTTAATTGAACAGGAAAGGTCTAGGGTAGAATTATTCAATAGACCACTCGTAATCGCGCATAGAGGCGCTTCAAACTATGCGCCTGAAAACACCTTAAGTGCTTTTGAAGAGGCCATGAAACAAAATTCAGATGGTATCGAACTCGATATTAGAATGACGAAAGACGGGGTTCTTGTTGTATTTCATGATAGTATCGTTTCTAGGACAACCAATTTGAAAGAGCATAAAACGGTCGAATCATTGACCTATGAAGAACTATCTACTCTCGATACTGGCAGTTGGTTTAACCCAGTCTATCAAGGCGAAAAAATCCCAAGTTTAGAAGATGTATTCATACTAACTGAAGGAAATCAAAAACTCTATCTTGAGCTTAAATCCATTGCGAGTCCAATCGAAGAAAAACTCTTTGAGTTGATTGAACTTTACAATCTAGAAGACAAAGTCATCATTATGTCATTTAACCGAACTCAACTAAAAACCATCAAAGACTTGTCTGATAATAGAATTAAGACGATGTTGTTGTTACCGGTGTTTTATGGAGATATTATGGATGTCATCAATAGTCCAACGTACGATTATTTCGGGTTATCCGTAGATATTCTCAAGTCGAATAGTTCTTATATAGACATTATCCATCAAAAGGAAAAGCGTATTTATGTTTGGACAACCAATAGCAAAGAAGACATAAGACTTATGTCTAATCTAGACGTTGATGGCATCATTACTGATGACCCATTACTTGCACTAGAAATTGTATTAGAGGATTACCGTTTCAGTTTAATTGAAATGTTGTTAAGGCTATTTGAATAAAAAAGAAGCGACGCCCATTATGAGTGTCGCTTTATTACTAATTATAAGATAAGGCTAATGTTGGGTTGATGCCAGTTGAATAATCTTGATATTGTAAAAGCACGATATAATTCCCGGTTGTTAGGTGATAAGTGGCTTCAGTAGATGTATCTTCTTTTTCATCTTTCTTGTCTTTACATCCCACGAGGAATAAGCACAGTAAAAGCCATAAGCATTTTTTCATGTCGTTCTCCTTAGTAATTTGGTCTTACTTTAATCGTTATTTTTGGATCAATTTTTTTAAGTTCTTGATAAAAAGGATTTATGCGCTTAATAAGTGTTTCTTTTGCTTTATAGAGCGGTTTTGAGTTATCTTTTTCTACTTCAAAATTTGTAATCCACTCTTCGTTTTGATTAATCCATTTAGAAATCGTTTCTGCATACCGTCTATATTCTTTAAGCTGATAAGTTTTATCACTTTTGGTGATTTTCTTGATTGAATTGATTTTGACAAGTTCAAATCTTGTTTGATTAATGAGTAACCCGCATGCGTGTCTTAATGCCATATAACCGTGCCTATATTCTAATTCAGAAAGCGTATTTTTCTCTTTCGCAAGATCAAAGTAATACTGATAAATGGCTGAATTAAGCTCATATGCCTTTAAATCTCCCATATGAATTCTAAATGTCTTATAGGCATTCATTAATTCATAGTGGGTGTCTTTTAGAGAAATTAAACCCTCTTTCAAGTCTTTGTTTTGTGATAGTTCATTAGACTTTAACACCTTTGATTGTGTACTTGTTAGTTGATCATTAAGTACCATAAGGGTTTCTCTAACCTTAACAGAGATGTCAAAGTGCATCTGATTTCTTCTTAGAATCATCTCCGTAATAAACGTAATAATCGCTCCGACGACAATTCCAATAAACCCAAACCATAATCCTAGTAAGTCTTCCATGAAATCACCCCATATTTAACTAAATTATATCATATATTAATTAATATCTAAAGTTTATTAAAGAAAAAACTCATCCGTTTGATGAGTTTTTAAATAATGTCTCTATTTCGTTAATCGATAGGACTTTTCCTGAGGATACGATCTTACCATCGATGATTAATCCTGGCGTTCGCATAAGTCCTGATTTCGCAATTTCCACCAGATCAGTCACATAAGTTATGGTGGCCTTTAAATTTAGTTCTTCTACTGCCTTTTCTACGTGTTCTAATAGTCTTTTACAATTTGCACAACCCGATCCTAATACTTTGATTTCCATGTTACCCTCCTATATAAATAAATATCCAACAACATTAAATAGATAACCCATGATAATAATACTAACCGATACGATTCCAAGAAAAAGGAATAAAAGTTCTTTTTTGACAACCTTTTTTAGCATAATTAGAGACGGGAATGAAAGAGCTGTTACTGCCATCATAAAGGAGAGTATCGTCCCTAATCCAACCCCTTTATCTAAGAGGGCTTCAGCGATCGGAAGGGTTCCAAATATATCTGCATACATTGGAATACCTACTAGAGTTGCGATTAAAACAGAGAATGGATTCTTATCGCCTAGTACTGTAATAATAAAACTTCTTGGAATATACCCATGAATAAATGCGCCTATCATTACCCCTATGATAATGTATGCCCATACTTTTTTAATGATTGTTTTTATCTCACTCAATGCATAGTCGATTCGGTCTTTTCTAGTTAAACTAGATTCTTCTGTGTTATTAATCGGTTCATTTTCATCCGGTTTAACGAAGTCTTCTACATAACGATCCATTTTGAATACCGAAATCAAAGACCCACCAATGATTGCGATTAATACGCCTGTTATCACATAGGCTAACGCCACTTTGACACCAAAGATGCTTGCTAATAAAATAATGGATGCTAAGTCAACCAGTGGTGAAGATATCAGAAATGAAAATGTGACCCCAATTGGCAAGCCAGCCTTAGTAAACCCAATAAAGATCGGAATTGAACTACATGAACAAAAGGGAGTTACTGTGCCTAATAATGCGCCAACCACGTTTGCCCAAAACCCGTTTAATTTCGATAATATCTTTCTTGTACGTAGAGGTGTGAAGAAAGACTGAATGTATGAAGAGATGAAAATAAGAACCGTAAGTAGAATAAAGATCTTAATCACATCGTAAAAGAAAAAACTAATCCCTTTGAATAGTGCACTGTCTTCTTCTAGCTTAATTAGATCTATAAAGAATCGATTCACCAATTCTTCTAACCAAGTCATCTTTAAAAATATATCATTCAGACCCAAAAATACCTTGTTAATCATTCTCTCTGTTACCTTTTGGATTAAACCCTTCAATGAACTCTCTTAATAACAAAATACTATGTTCTTTTAGCTTATACTTAGTCCAGTTGCCATCTTTACGAGATTCTATTAATCCTGAATCTGTTAAATATTTCATATGATAGGACAGTGTAGGCTGAGTAATATCCAACCCTTCTATTAACGTACACGCACATGTTTCTCCATTTTGAATCATTTGAACAATCTTTATACGGTTTTCATCAGATAAAGCTTTAAATAGCATCGCATATTCTTTCATAGTTACTCCTATATTGATATTTATCTATATTGATATCTATCTATATGATAACGCGCAATCAAAATTAAGTCAACCAAAAAAAAGCCTCCCATAGTGGAGGCATTTTTTGATCATGTTATTCAAATATGGAAGCTCTATTTTTACCTTGTTTTTTCGCATTATACAATGCGACATCAACATTATTCATTAGTGACACGAATCCATCATAGTCCACATTATCGTATCTTATAACACCGATACTCGCCGTTAGGGTATTCGCTTCTAAGAGTGGCGTCCATACACTTAATAGATTAACCAGTTGATTGGCAAGACGCTCTAACTCAGTTCTTTTTGACAAGTTCGGTATGATCAGTAAAAACTCATCTCCACCTAATCTAATCGCTACACTATCAGGGTATTTATTTGAAACACTTAGCAGTTTTTGTCCGAGTGTTTTCAGTATTTTATTACCAAAATGATGTCCATGTGTATCATTAACTGTTTTAAAATCATCTAAGTCAATCATAAATAAAGCGCCATTTTCTGGTCTTTGGTTTTTATAGTAATTCTTAAAAAAGGTTGCGTTATAAAGTCCTGTTAAAGTGTCTTTATAAGCGATGCTTTCAAGTTCAATATAATAGCTAAATAGTCTAACGAGTTTTTCTAAGAGACTAATCTCTCTTTCATTAAACTTAGAAGTACCCTCATCAACAACACAAAGCGCACCAAATTTTTGTCCGTTTTCTAAGACAATAGGAATACCTAAGTAAGACCCAATGTTAAGATTCTCAACGGTTGACATGACTTTTTCCGGTAAGTTTGCGTTTTTGATGTCTTCTAATATCAGTGGGGTTCTATTTTGATAATCAATTTGATTACAGATTGCTTGGTCAACAGGAATTAAAGTCGACTCAATGACGTTTACTGCCTGATCATGATTGGATACCTTGAGAGTAACTTGTCTGATGTTATCAAGATAATTAATGAAAATGACTTTATCAGGAATGATCTCTTGAGCTAAACTAATAAAATCTGAAGCCAAAAGTTTAAAATTGCGGAAATACTTTAACTCATTTAATAACGACATATAGATCCTCTCCTTTTAATAATTATCCAACAGCATTATTGGTTATACGCTGGCCTTTTGGACAAATAGACCACAAAATCGATAAAACCCTGTTTTTATCTACAAGAAGCTATATCGAGCACGACTGCTCAATTTATCTTTAAATAGTAACATACTTTCCGATAAATTGAAATACCTATTAATTTTTCTTCTAACGATTGACAATATTAAATCAAAAGTATATTGTATGAATATATGCTCATATACTCATAAAGGAGAATTCTTATGCACGAAACATGTAATAAACACGAAGAAATCATTGAATCCATCAAAGACAACATGAAAGATACTAAAGATTTAACTTTAATGGTTAAACTGTTTAAAGTGTTTGCTGATGAAACACGCATCAAAATCTTATACGCAATTAAATCCCATGAGGTTTGCGTTAATGACATTGCCTCTATTCTAAACATGACTCAAAGTGCGATATCACACCAATTAGCTCAACTTAAAGATATGAATCTAATCAAGGGCAGACGCGAGAAACAAACCATCTTCTACTCTTTGGTTGACCATCATATTTATGATATCTTCAACCAGGCACTAGAACACGTGAAGGAGTAACCTATGGGACATCATCACGACAATCAAAACCATGACCATCAAGGTCATGGCAATCATAGTCACGGTCATCACAAGTTAAACCCTATATACGGGCTAATTATTGGGTTTATTCTCTATATAGTGAGTTTTTGGATTAAGGATACTTTAGTCCAAAACACTATACTTACACTCGCAATCCTTATCAGTGGACACCATGTAATTTATGAGGGTTTGGTTGAAACACTCCTACATAGCATTCACCATAAACGGTTCATTCCAAACATCCATCTATTGATGGTTCTTGGGGCAATTGGGGCAATCATCATCAATGCCTTTGATGAAGCTGCTTTATTAATCCTTATATTTGCTTTTTCGCATATATTAGAAGATTATGCAGATAGCAAGAGCCATAAGGAACTTTCAAACTTGATAAAACTGAAACCTAAAATGGCCAGATTAGTTAAAGAAGGTTCAACTGAAATTATTGATGCAGAAAGCCTCAAACTGGATGATATCGTATTGGTTCTTGATGGCGATCAAATTCCTTCTGATGGTGTTGTTGTCTTCGGTCATAGTTCAGTAAATGAATCCAGTATTACTGGAGAATCCATGCCAAAGGATAAGTCTATTGGAGATACTGTCTATGGTTCAACCATCAATCATAACGGTCAGATTCAAGTTAGGATTACTAAAGATCCAAAAGACTCTATTTATAATAAGATTACAGAACTCGTTACAAGCGCTCAAAAAGACATATCCAAGAAAGCGAAACTGATCAAAAAATTCGAACCCATCTATGTAACAATCATTTTACTGTTAGCGCCAGTATTCTTTTTAGTAATGCGGTTTTTATTTGATTTGAACTTAATGGACAGTTTTTACCGAACCATGATTTTCATCATCGGTTCATCGCCTTGTGCGCTTGCAGTAACAGACATTCCAGCCACTTTATCAGGGATGTCAAACCTAGCCAAGAAGGGCGTACTCATCAAAGGTGGGTCGTACTTATCCAATTTAGCAGATGTAGATATAGTTGCTTTGGATAAAACTGGGACGATTACAACTGGACAACCAGTTGTCACTGATGTATATTATGATGCCTCTTTAACTCTAAAAGAGAAAAATGAACTCACTCAAATACTTGTTTCTATGGAATCGTACTCAACTCATCCGATTGCAAAATCGATTGTTGCTCATTTTAAGGTTGATTCTATCCGTTCTTTAACCATCCAAAATGAAGTAGGTAGCGGATTATCTACTATTATAGATGAAACGCCTTATATCATCGGTAATGAATCGTTATTTAGTATAATGCCTGAGGCATTTAAGGTTCTAAAAGAACAATACTTAAATGAATCCAAAACGGTATTCTTCTTTGGAAACCCAATAGTTAAAATGATGATTGCTTTAGAAGATTCGATCAAAGAAGACTCAAAAGACGCAATCTCATACTTTAAACAAAAAAACATCAAAACCGTTATGCTTACTGGAGATACTTACAGTGTCTCTAAGAAAGTAGGGGAAATGGTTGGGATTGATGAAATCAAGAGCCAATTATCTCCGATTGATAAAAATGACTTAATCAAGGCGTATCAAAAAGAATCTAAGACTGTATTAATGACAGGGGATGGGATTAACGATTCTGTTGCATTAATGAGCGCAGATATAGGCGTATCTATGGGTAGAGGGACAGACATTGCGATGGATGTTTCAGACATAATCCTCCTTAAAGATGACCTATCGAAACTAAGTTATGCACACAAAGTGTCATTAAAATTAAGAAGAATTGTTTGGCAGAATATCCTATTTTCTATGGGGGTTGTTCTATTATTATTGGTTTTAAATCTATTTGAACTCAATAATATCGGTTTTACAGTTTTCATCCATGAAGGAAGTACATTGGTTGTAATACTAAATGCGTTAAGACTGCTCAAAACCATCAAATAACCAAATTCATGAAACACATATTACTAACTATAGTTTTATGTGTTTTTTTAATTACATTGTGATCGCGAATAAAACTAGATATGATATAATTATTTTTGATTGTTATCGTTGGAGGTCTCTATGAAATCTATTTTAAAATTTCTTGACTCTGAGATGAATGAACCACAGTTGTATGGTTCATGGTCCGAGAGTTGGTTTCAATACATATCTTTGGTTTTAATGGTTATTGGTATCATACTATTAGTACGCTACTTCAAAAAATCAAACGTTCATCAAACCAAAAAAGTCTTATTAATCGCGGGCATTATTATGCTTCTGCTTGAAGTCTATAAGCAAGTTATTTTCACTTATCAAGCCAGTGAGTATCAATGGTATGCCTTCCCATTCCAGTTTTGCTCTACGCCTATGTATTTATATACATTATATGGTTTATCTAAGAATAAGAAACTAGATCGTTATATCGTTGCGTTTTTAGCAACTTATGGGGCATTTGCCGGTTTGGCAGTCATGTTATATCCATCTACAGTATTTGTTTCAACCATTGGTATTAACATCCAAACAATGGTTCATCACGGCTTCATGGCAATCATTGGTGTCAGCTTAATGCTTACAAAGATTCGATTCAATCAAGAGACTTTCATCAAAGCGGGAATGACTTTCACTGCTTTGGTTATAATCGCTATCTTCTTAAACTTTATGTTTAATCTCTTCATTCATGATGGGACGTTTAATATGTTTTTCATCAATCCGAGGTTTGAAGGTAACCTACCTGTGTTATCCATTGTTGAACCTCACGTTCCACACTTTGTATATATGATTGTATACATTGCTGGTTTTAGCTTCGCAAGTTATTTAACCGTGTTAATCATTACAAATGTCTCAAAACTGATTGTATTAAGACCCAAATCTGAATTAAACTAACAAAAAAAGGTCAAATGACCTTTTTTTTATGTGTTTTCATACTCTTTTTTCATTTCTGTCCAATAGCGTTTATCTTCATCTGTTATTGGTCTTAACACCCTGCAAGGATTACCGGCTGCAACCACATTTGCGGGAATATCTTTCGTGACCACTGACCCTGAGCCAATCACTGTATTATCGCCAATGGTAACACCTGGATTGATCACAACACTTCCACCTATCCAAACATTATCACCGATTTTAACTGGCAGTCCTAGTTCATAGTATTCATTTCGAATAACGGCATCGATTGGATGTGTTGCGGTATAAATAGCTACTCTTGGCGCAAACATCACGTTATTCCCAATTGTGACTTTATTCACATCTAGGATAATGCAGTCAAAGTTAGCATAGAAATTATCACCTACATGGATATTAATCCCATAATCACAGTAAAAGGGTTTATTGACTGTAGGGTTCTTCCCAACAGACCCAAATACATCTTTAATAATTGAAGATCTAGCGTCAAAATCAGTGTGTGAAGTCGCATTAAAGTCATCTAGTAATTGTCGAGATTTACGACTGATTTTTACTAGTTCCGGATCTGATGATTTATAGAGTTTACCTTCTAACATTCGTTCTTTTTCTGTTTTCATAGTGACCTCATTTCTTAATAATTATATCATCAACAAAAGAAAAAGGCTAAGTTAGCCTTCTTCACAGGAGAATTAGATGAAAACTTGTACCCTAACAGGGTTCTTATCATCTTTGTGGGGAATTACACTGCCTACTATACGGACACCATCTAAATATATGCCTTTAGTATCTGAATGCTTAATTTCAATGGTGTTGTATACACATAACCTTCCATCCAAACTACTACCAAACTACCCAGAAAATGGGTTATTTGCCGGTGTCGCATTAGAGTTTCAATACGCACCAAATGGGATTCATAATCTAAAAACCCCACTTCCACTGTTAAAAAAAGATGAACGCTATAATGCGTTCATCCAATTTGAGTTTAATACTACTGAGTGATTTGTCTTTCTTTCAACTTAATTGCAACTAAAGAAATCACTGAAACGACTAATTCAGTAATAACGAAAGAGAGAAATACGCCCTCAAATCCAAAAAACTTACTGAAGATCAATAAAAACGGAATACTTAACAGAAAGCCTCTTAGAATAGATATCGAGAAGGCTTTTTTTGCGTCATTTAAGACATTTAAAGACAATCCAACAATCACATTCACAGAAGCAAATAAAAACCCTATAAAGTAGATTCTCAATGCGTTTTTAGAAAGGCCGATGACAACATCATCGTTTACAAACAACCTAATAACAGATTCGCTAGATAAACTTAGGGATAAATACATGATTAGACTAAATCCAAATGCCATCCATAAGCCAGCTCTAATCGTCTTATATAGATTAACATGATCGTTTTTGCGATAGTACCTGCCAATGATTGGTTGTAATCCCTGTCCTATGCCTGTCATAACCGCAAACACAATTAATGAGATATTGGCAATAATACCATAAGCACTAAGGCCTAAATTACCGTGGATGGAAAGAATCACTATATTAAATAAATATAGCGTTATGGATTGAGAAAACTCATTAACAAATGAGGCAATACCATTTTTAAGAATCATTAAGAAATCTTTAACCACTATTTTGGCTTTGACTAGACTAAGGGTTCTTGATTTATTTTTATAGAAATGTGTCATCAATAGTCCAATTGAGGATAGTGATGACAGCGAGGTTGCAAAACTTGCTCCAAACATTCCCATTCCAAGTGGCACCATAAACAGATAATCTAGAAAAATGTTTGCCGCGCTACTAACTACCATCGCTGTCATCGCAAGTCTAGGATTCTTGTCGTGCCTTACAAATGATATTAAGACATTATTTGTCATAAATACTGGTGTAAAAATCATAATTGTTCTAACATAATCATAGGTGAACTGATACGTTTCATTATCTGCTTGTAGTAGTCTTACAACCAGATCAGGAAAGAATACTCCAATCACAAGAAATACTAGACCAAATAGGATCCCTAAGATAAGTGATAGCATGAAAAACTTATTGTCCTTCTTTTGAATGAATAGGGTAGCCCCACCAATTCCTATCATTAGACCAATCCCAGTAATCAAACTGAAAACAACAATCGCTAAATTGAGTGACGCTAGGCCTAATGGGCCAATAACATTTGAGACAAATAAGGTATCTACCAATATATAAACAGAGATCGATAACATCCCAATAACACTCAAACTGGTATATTTTAAAACTTGTTTTATCATTTTACCGCTCCAATCCTAAAAAAGGTGATAATCATATTCCTTCTTAGACCTAACGGAATATGGTTATCACCTGAAGTTTACCCGGTGGCAAACCCCACGTTTTTCTTATTAATCATTAACTGTATTATAACACAAACCCTACTTACGATTAAAGACTCTAATCGCATGAAATGGGATTATTAGTAAGTTTATTATTAAGAATGCTGGAAAGAACACCATCGTAGAAAGTGGTATAAAGATCTCATTCAAAATATTTGACCCTTTTACGTGTTTGAATGAAAGTGTATTCTTTAATTATTCTTATTAATTGTATCAAATTCGAAGGTGAAGCCCAACTGAATTGCAATCATACGACCAAAAAAGAAAGAACCGTTTGACCGGTTCTATTTAACAAGTTTTTTACTCATGTTACGATATGAAATCGCTAATAAGCCAATAGAGAAAACTGTAATGCCAATGGCAATCCAAATCGGGTTAACTTCATAACCAAGTACACCAATTTCTAAAGTGCCATAGAAGACTTCTAGTTCTTTAACGAGCAATGGATTAAGTTCACCATAAGGTTCGCTCAAAATAATCTGTTTTAACCAAATAGTCATATGTGTGAAAGGCACGAGTGAAGAGAACTTCGCTACACCTTTTCCTAATACTTCAAGTGGCATGTAAATACCGCATATGAATCCGACAACCGTTCCAAGCACACCTGCAACGGTACTAAATGCATTCACTGTCTTTAACATAGACACGATGAATATCATAAAGCTGGATGACACAAATGTATATAAGAAGACTAATAACGATATAGATAGAATCGTTCCAATAGAATACCAATAGCCAGTAATCACTCCGACATATAGGATGGTTAAGAACCACATTACTAAAGTAAGAACAAATGTGACTAAAATCGATGAAATGAAGTAAGATAATACGATTTTATATCTCTTTATTGGGGTCACTAAGAACCCTTCTAGTTTTCTTTGTTCAATGTCAGTAATCATATTTCCCATAACACCTAGTGATAAACTGATCGAGTTAACGACGAGTACGCCACCCATGATGACACCGGTAGATAAAAATGTTTTAAGATTACCATCCATGGCATCAAACTCAGCCCCTGAAGTGTATTGTTTTCCAATGAATAAGAAATATAAAGCCAATAGTATAATTACACTAAGAAATGAAAAGAACACAGCTGTTTTATCTCTTATAAACGTTTTAATGTTTCTAAGAATTAACCCTTGTAAATCATACATGTTCTTCACCCCCAATGACTCTAATAAAGACATCATCCATTGTCCCTTTGATGACCTCTAGTTGTTTAATATTACTCTTTTGATGGCAGATGATGTCGATGGTTTCAACGGCTTCATCTACTTGCATAATGTATTCATCGCTTACTTTGATAAATGGTTTATTAATCTTATCCAAATAGGCTACAAGTTCCTTCTTATCATTAGGCACAATCTTAAGTCTGTCGTATGAGTATTTATCCTTAAGCTCATTAGGTGTGCCCTCAGCAACGATTTTACCTTTATTAATAATGACAACATGATCCGCAATCGCAGCTTCTTCCATGTAGTGTGTCGTTAAGAAAATAGTCATATTCTTTTCTTTTCTTAAATCATCAATGACTTTCCATACCACTTTACGTGTCTCAGGATCTAACCCGGTTGTGGGTTCATCTAAAAAGAGAATTTCTGGGTTAGAGAAAAGGGCTCTCGCAATCTCACTGCGACGCTTTTGTCCGCCTGATAATGTCTTAAATCTTTGGTTTTCAAACTCATCCAATTTTAAATATTTCTTCAACTCTTCATAACGTTTCAAAACACCCGCTCTGTCATTAATATATAGAGCGCCTCTATATAATAAGTTTTCTTTTACGGTTAAATCATTGTCCAAAATATTCGATTGAAAAACAACCCCGATTTTATTACGGAAATAGTTTTCTCCCTTTTGATTGTTCAACAAGATATCGCCTTCATCTTTTTGAAGTAATGTAGATATCATATTGATTGTAGTTGATTTCCCAGCACCATTTGGACCTAAGAAGGCAAATAAACTGCCCCTTCTTACATCAAAAGAAATATCGTCAACGGCTTTAATATCTCCGAAACTTTTCTTTAGATGTGAAACACTTAAAATAACATCCATTGAAACACACCTCACTTATTTTATAAAAACCTATTGTATACCTTGTAGTAAACGAGAAATACCTTTATATAGATTATTGTTTGGTAAATAGATTCATCCCGACACCAGTATCCTCTATAAGTGTCTCTTTTGAATATTTACGCAATTTATAAACAACATAGAAATCCCCTGCACAACCAGAAAAATGCATTGCGAGTAAAATAAAAGTCATGACTCTTGCAGGCTCTACTAGAAAGAAAATAATCAGTAAAATGCCATTGATAATAACAGCTGGTGATAAGCCAATTACGATATAGCTTTTCTTGTAATAAAAGACACCGGGCGTTGAGGCACTTGCAGCCCACCCATGAAATTTGTACTTAACCTTTTGTTTAGAATAGTGCTTAAAAAATAGACCATGTATCCATTCGTGAATAATGATTATTAGGAAGAATAATCCAAACCCAATAAATAAATCAAAAATCTCAAAGTGATCAAAATCCACAAAAAACAACAACAATAATACTGGTAAAATAACCAACACAGACCATAAGTTAACATAGAAAAACTGTCTCTTATTGGTCATTAAGTTAATCTCTTCCTTTAAATCATAATCATTTGGCAGACTTAATAAAGATCCCATATTATCTCCTTTTAGACACGTCGTATACGGTTTAATTATACACGTTTAAATTATAAAATAAAGAAAAAAATGATGTTTTTTTAGACATCATCTTTATTTATTCTTCGGTTTAATTGTGGTTAGTCTTCTACAATGACTTCTGCTTCACGTTTATCTTTGTAAAATACTTCTAAATCAAGTTCTTTTTCTGACTTGGCTGTCAGTGTAGCTGCTACTGCAGTACCGGTAACGTTAATCATTGTTCTACCCATATCGATTAATGCATCGACACCAGCAACTAATGCAATACCTTCAATTGGTAGCCCTAGAGTTGCAAGAACAACGGTTGCTGCGATGGTCGCAATACCCGGAACCCCAGCAATACCAATCGATGCAATCGTGGTTGTTAATACGATTAATGCGTAGTCTGTAAACTGTAAGTTAATGCCAAATGCGTTTGCGGTAAATATTGCCACCATTGCAGGGAATATTCCTCCACAAGCATTCATCCCGATGTTTGCGCCAAGTGGAGCAACAAAGGATGATATGTTTTCAGATACCCCTACTCTATCAGTAAGAGATTTAACTGTTACTGGCAGTGTGCCATATGAACTTTGAGAAGTAAAGGCAACCACTTGAGCAGGGTAAATGTTCTTAACAAATTGAACAGGACTTAACTTGCCTACAAATGTAATTAAGCCAAGTTGTACTACGATAAAATGAATGAGCATCACTGCATACATTAAGATGATATAGACACCTAATGATTTAAGCGTTTCAAGGTTGTTTCTACCAGCAGCATTTGCCATTAAAGCAAATACGCCATAAGGGGTAAACTTAATAACCATCTTTGTAACACCGACCATGATTCTTGAAGAAGCTTCAATTAAGTCTTGTACAGGTTTAACGGTTTCTTTTCTCTTCTTGGATTCATAATTAATCGCAATCGCAATAAATACTGCGAAAATA
Source organism: Paracholeplasma morum (assembly GCF_016907055.1). Lineage (NCBI taxonomy): Bacteria > Bacillati > Mycoplasmatota > Mollicutes > Acholeplasmatales > Acholeplasmataceae > Paracholeplasma > Paracholeplasma morum. The sequence continues at coordinate 8,357 of NZ_JAFBBG010000014.1, read as the reverse complement.
ATCACTGGAATCATTTGGTTGTTAACCATATGCGCCACAATGTTATTTGGGAATAAGTTTAAAATAACCGTCTCAATTGGGGTTACTTCTCTTGGAGTATAGACAATATCTGATACATCAAAGCCTTTGCCAAGTTCAAACACAAGTGCAGCAACTAACCCTAAAATGGTTGCAATCGCTGTTGTAAATAATAGCCAAAACAATGCTTTAACCGAAATACGGCTTAGTTTATCTTCTGTTCCTAATTGAGTAAAACTTCTTAGGATTGATACAAATACGAGTGGAATAACCACCATAGAAATCAATCTAACGTATAGTTGTCCAATAGGTCTAATGGTTGTTGAAACACTACCTAATGCAAGACCTGTTAATAAACCAAGTCCAAGTGCAACTAGTACTCTATAAGAGAACTTAACTCTCTTTTTCGCCATATAATGTAATAAAACAATCGCAATCACTGTAATAACGTATAATACGGCTTTTTGCCATGAATCAATTTTTAAATTTGCAAACATAATAATCCTCCTGTGTCTATCAAATTATATTAAGTTATGTTTTATAAATCAAATGATTTAATCATTCAAAATAAAGAATCGACTTTTATATGGATTCCTTCTTGATAGCGTCTTCAATAAGCGGTTTTACCTTAGTTCCCAAAAGTCTAATCGCATGAAGTACTTTGTCGTGGCTGAGAGCCCCAACAGGTACATGAAGTGCAAATCGGTTGATGCCAAGCGTCTTTCTTAAATGGAGAATCTTTTTCGCAACATATTCAGGGTCGCCCACAAATAGTGCTCCCTCCATACTGTTGGATGCTTCATATGAAGCTTTTGTGTATCTTGACCAGCCACGTTCTTTACCAATGGTATTCATTGCTTGTTCCATAGAAGGATAATAAGTTTCAAATGCTTCATCAAATGTGTCAGCAATAAACCCATGGGAATGTACTGAAACGAAGCGTTTTAGAGGGTCATGTCCCTTTTCTTGATAGACTTGATCATAAAGATTAACTAAGCCTTTGAATGCTCTTGGAGACCCACCAATAATGGCTAAAAACAATGGTAACCCATAGTTTGCTGCTCTTACCACAGATTCAGGGGTTCCCCCCACAGCCACGCTAATGGTTAAGTCTTTTGTGCGTGGGTACACACCTAAATTCTGGATGGCATGTCTTGTTTTGCCATCAAATGAGACTTTCTCGTTATCACGTATTTTGATTAATAACTCTAGTTTTTCTTTAAATAGTAAATCATAGTCTCTTAAGTTATAACCAAAGAGCGGGAATGATTCGATAAATGAACCCCTTCCAGCCATAATTTCTGCTCTCCCATTAGAAAGCGCATTTAATGTTGCAAAGTTTTGATAGACTCTAACTGGGTCTTCACTGGATAAAACTGTTACGGCACTGCCTAATTTAATATGTTTTGTTAGTGGGGCTGCAGCTGCTAGAATCATGTGTGGGGCTGATGCTGCATAATCGCTTCTATGATGTTCACCAACACCAAAATAATCTAGCCCAACCTCATCTGCTAGTTTGATCTCTTCTACTATTTGTCTAATGCGTTCATCGTATGTAGGTTTATACCCTGTAATTGGATCTATCATAACCTCTGCAAAGGTTGTAATTCCTAATTCAAATTTCTCCATATTATCACCAAAATCAGTATATCATTTCGAATTCGAAGTATCTAATGATTTGCTTTAGGTAAAAAAAGATGGTCTATTACTAGACCACCTTTATGTATATTTCTATTGATAAAATGAAGGACTATTTCTTAGTATAGTCTTGTTTACGGATGGATCCATCCACCTTATGGATAACAATGGTTGTTCCTGCTTTAAATGCTAAATCTTCAGCAACTTCAATCGCTTCTTTCTGAGTCTCATAGAACTTAATGGTCTTTTTAGACCCTTCTTTACGCACACGCCATTTCTTATAATGAGGACTCTTTTCATCCTTGTTTTGTGAGACGTGGTATTTCGCAGGTTTATCTAGTGTAACAACATCCTTGGAAGGGTCATCGTCTTCATTAGATTCATTCTCATTAGCTTTAGACGCCTCTTTAACTGGTTTTGCCTTCTTAGGTTCAACTGGTTTAGAAGGTATCTCTTCTTTTTCCTTTTCAACAACCGGTTTTGGTTCTTTTACTGGTTCTTTTTCAGCAATAGGTTTTAAGGCTTCTTCTTTAACAGGTTCTTTAAATGTCTCTACAGGTGATTCGACTTTAACAGGTTCTACTTTTGTCTGTTTTGGTCTCTTTCTAAAAGCTAATATTAACAACCCAATTAAAGCAACAGCTGCTATCGCAACAATCCATAAGTTATCTTGAATATACTCTAATACATCTGACATATTTGACATCCCCCTTTTATATTTATTCTTGCACATTTTAGCTTTAAATGCAACTTTTTAAGGATTTTTATGCATTTATATGAAAAAAAAGTGCTTTCGCACTTCTTATTAACATTCAGGATCTTCGTTTTTAAACAATATCGGTTCTATTAAGTACCAAGCACAAAGGATACGTCTACGGGCGTGTGGTATAAAGTCCTCACGATTAATGAACTCGATAAAGTCACAAGGATTTAGCCATTTGTAGTCAATGGTTTCCCCTTTTTGTAAGGTGATTTTATCTGAATCTACTTGGGTAATGAATCCTCTAAATAAAGCATCCCCTTCAACAGAACGGTAAATTAAAGTAAGGTTTATAGCATTCAGCCCAGTTTCCTCTAGAAGCTCACGCTTAGCACCTTCTAAAGTGGTTTCGCCCTTGATGACAGACCCACAAGTAATTTCCCAGTATAAAGGGAAAAGCTTTTTATCATCTCGTTTCGTAACTAACACTTGATTTAAATGGTTGACTACGAGTATTTCTACTACCTCATGATAATGCCCATCTTCATGGTCTTCACCTCTAACCATATCCAGGCCAAGTTTGTTACCATCTTTGTCACAAGCTTCAAAGATTTCCAGTTTTGTTTCATTAAACACGTCATCACCTACTTTATAAGTCTCTACAAGGATTATAGTGTAATTATAAAAAAAAGTCCATCTAATATAGACAGACTTTTATATCATCAATTGGAGCGGGTGACCGGGATCGAACCGGCGTCATCAGCTTGGAAGGCTGAGGTTCTACCATTGAACTACACCCGCAAAAGATGGTCGGGAAAACAGGATTTGAACCTGCGACCTCCTGGTCCCAAACCAGGCGCTCTACCAAGCTAAGCTACTTCCCGAAAAAATAATGGCGTACCCAGGAGGACTTGAACCCCCAACCTTTTGATCCGTAGTCAAACGCTCTATCCAATTGAGCTATGAGTACAACTAATGGTGACCCGTACGGGATTCGAACCCGTGAATGCATGCGTGAAAGGCATGTGAGTTAACCGTTTCTCCAACGGGCCATATTTGAACAAGCGCATTTATAATTATACCATCAAAAATACGTTTGTCAATATTTTTTGATAACTTTTTTCAATCCAAAGCAATCTGTTTTAAAATTGATTTAGCGAAGGCTTCACCCTTAATAAATTTGATGATTTCATAGGCAAAATCAACTGTACAACCAGCGCCTCTTCCTGTGATTATAAGGCCGTCAGTGACCGCTTTAAGGTGGGGTTGGTAAAACCCTTCAAAAGTATCTTCCGCTAAGCCTGGATAAATCACATACTTGGTGTTTTTAAGTAGACCCATTTCACCTAAAAAACGAGGACCTGCACATATAGCAGCAATCAGTTTATTTTCTAATTTAAAGGATGCTGATAAGGATTTAATGTAGGTATCTTTATCAATTATCATGGAAACATACTTGCCTCCTGGAATGACTAAAAACTGATAATCATCTAGATCGATTTCATCTTTATGATAATCGACTTTCACTTCTAGACCATACGCAGTAGTGATACGCTTAGATTCATTGATGGTTACAGTATCAATATGAATGCCTGAACGTACTAAAAGTGCTCTAGTAGAAAGAGCTTCAGTATCTTCACAATAATCAGATAAGACCATTAAACCACGCATAAATGCCTGCCTCCTTAAAGGATTAACCCTATTAGTGTTTTAAATCGCTCGCTACAAGAGTGTTCAAATGCTTCGTAATCTTCAATTTGAGAGGCATGTCCAATCACATCGGATATTACCTTAATTGAAAGAATAGGTTTGTTATATAAATGGGCAACTTGATAGAGTGCTGCCCCTTCCATGTCACAACATGCGCCTTGTTCGATTTCACTTGTAGTAAATGTATCGCCTGTATATAGTGTAACATGACTAAGTTTCAAAACGCTAGTGGCTTTAGCAAGCATCGCTTGATCACTTTCGTAATATGTAGGCATTTGAGGCACTTGGCCTTTTTCATATCCAAAGATGCTTAAATCAAAATCATGGTAGGTTGCTAGGTTGATAATGACCATTTCGCCTTGTTTTAGTGGATTAAAACCACCTACTAAGCCAACATTAATAATTGATTCGATTTTGTATTTGGCAAGAATAGCCGATAGTAGTAACCCTGCATTAACTTTGCCAACTCCTGTGGTAGCTAGCATAACTGGGGTTTGATTTATTCGTCCAATCACAATTGGTTTGCTTGCAATACTGATGTATTCTTTATTTTGAATGAGTGTTTCAATGGCTACTGTTTCTGATGCCATTGCGCCGATTATTAAGATCATTTGTGCTCCTCTAAAATCATTTTTATTTTCGATACGATAATATCTACTGCGACATCATGATTATAATCATTTGGTATGATTACATCGGCATAGCGCTTAGTTGGCTTAACGTATTTGTGATGCATTGGTTTCACGGTAGACTGGTATTGAGCAATCACAGAATCGACACTTCTTCCGCGTTCTTTTAAGTCTCTTTGTAAACGTCTGATGAATCTGGTGTCTTCATCCAACTCAACAAATAGTTTAATGGAGGATAAATTACGGATTCGTTCATCTGTCAAAATCAAGATACCTTCTAAAATAATGACTTTTCTTGGTTCCACAGTTTCTGTGTTCTTACTTCTTGTATACTGTTCAAAATCATACACCGGTTTTAAGACAGATTTGCCTTCCAAAAGCATTTGAATGTGTTTAACGAGTAGATCGTTATCCAATGAATCTGGATGGTCATAGTTCACTTTATAGCGTTCTTCTAAAGACATATCTTCTTGGTCTTTGTAGTAGTCATCATGTTTGATGATTGCCACACTCGTCAAGTCGAGTTTACTTAGTATTTCGTTTACGACCGTTGTTTTTCCTGAAGCGGATCCACCGGCTACTGCAATAATGACTGGTTTCATAGTTACCCCCTAACAAGTGACTTATTAACCCACGTTTTCTTTAGCCATCTAGTAAGCATTGTAAAGCCCCTAAATAGCTCATCGACTGATATGCCTAAATAGACTCCTAATAACCCAAGTCCAAGTGTTTGACTGAATAAATACGCACATGTAATTCCAACACCAAGCATTGAAAATACAGCCATGACGAGCGGAAATGTCGTATCGCCTGTTGCTCTTAGTGCTTGAATAACAACAAGGTTCAATGCCCTTCCCACCTCTAATAATATCGCAAACCACAATACTTGTCTAATGGTTTTGATAATGAGTGGATCATCGGTGAAGAATTTTGCTATTGGGGTTGCAAACAAATTCACTAACAACACTACTGATCCCACGATAGAAAGCGTGTATAAGACCGTTTTTAACGTGTTTTTATAGGCCCCCTCAATATCTTCTTCTCCAATATAATAACCCGTTATAATCGCATTTCCTGAGGCAAAAGCTCCACTGAATAAGTAGATGTAACTAAGCATTGTATTCACATAGGTTCTGGCTGTAATCATCTCTGTTCCTAGTTTATTAACAAACGATAGAATCACAAATTGCATCGTGTTATAAGTCATACTTTCTAGGGCAGAAGGTAGGCCGACTTTAAAGATTTTTCTGGCGTAATCTCCATTATAGGATACTTTAAAGATATTTAATCCGATGATTCTCTTTAATAAAACAAACGATACCATCATCGTAAAAAAGCGCATCAACATGGTCGATAAGGCTGCACCCGCAACCCCCATTTCTGGGAAAAATCCATACCCATAGATTAGGATATAGTTGAAAATTACGTTAAAAACATTCGCAACGATAACCGTTTTCGTAACTTCCTTCGCATGGCCATAACTTCTTAAACTAGCCGAAATTGCATTGGTAATCGAGACAAATAATAGGGATATCGCTGTATAGAATAAATAATCATAGGACAATCCAACAATTTCTTTTGGTGTTCCAATTAGTATAAATAATGTGTTTCCCAAAAATAATAAGAGTGCTGCAATCCCAAGGCCAATGAAGAATTGGATGAATATACCTGTATAAATGGTTTTCTTTGCTTCATCTTCTTTTTGTGCACCCAAGTATTGTGAGACCACCACCGCAATTCCTGTCGAAACAACGTTTAAGAGCACGCCAAATAGGTTAATGACTGTAGATGCATTCCCCACTGCTGCAACGCTTCCAAGAGCATAACTGAACGTTTTTTCATAGGCTGAAATCATGATGGTATCTACTGATCCCATCAAAATGAAGAATGCCAGTTCGATGAATATTGGTAAGGTGAGAATAAATATATTTTTCTGTAGTTTTGTCTTCATTACTATAACCTCAATAACGGATTTATTATACCATAATAAACCCTTATAACTTTCAATCCAAATAAAAATGAGAACGGTTAAGTTCTCATTTTAGTATGTAACGATAAATTTCATTGTCCTTAAAAAATTTGATTGCATATGGACAGCTTACAACTGCTTTAAACCCCTGTCTTGTTAGTTCTTCTACACAGAGTAACATCAGTTTATTCGCGATGCCTTGACCACGATAGTCAGGATTCACTTCAACGTGATTAATGTCTACTAGATGATCACCGATTTCTGGGAAAGTAGCTTCTCCAATCATTTGATTCTCTTCACACACAAAGATTCGATTCTTTTCTGTTATAAAGTCCATAGTTGTCTCCTTTAGATGGCACATTCCTCTTTAAGTTTGTCCAAATCTAGTCCAGGTTTCAAAATATCTTGTTTATCTATATTCCTTTTAAACCACGCTAGCGCGTATGAACAAGTTGGAATGACCTTGTAGTTTTGTTCTTTTAGTTGTTGATAGGCAGCTTCTAATAGTTTATTAGCAACCCCTTGGCCTCTTAATGATGAATCTACGTAAGTACGATTGATTTCTACTAAGTGATCTCCTACGAGTGGAAATCTTACTTCAGCAATCATCTCATTATGGTTGTCATTCAAATAAATGTGTTCCTTAGTTTTAATAAAGTTCATAATATATTCCTCCAAAAAGATTGTATCATATAATCATTTTTTAGTGGGCTTATTTGACTCTTCAAGTTCTTCCGGTTTTGGATCTGCAAAGTCTGTTTTATCTTCAACAAGACGGATAATCTTATCATCTGATGGTTCTTTTGAAGCCCCAAGATATTCATTATAGATTTTTCTGAAAGACTGTGTTTTAGCATCTCTCAAGATGACCCGTTGAATGAATAAGGTTGAAATAATCACAATCGCCCAAAACGGTGTACCTGGTGCTAACCAAAACACCATAACGCCAGTCCCTATGGTTACAAACCGTCCTTGTGAAGTAATCATACCATAGATAATGAATGCGATACCCCATCCATAGAATAAAGAAAATGATATAAAAAGTGCTAATAGTCCTTTGGGTGTCTTTAATCCAATAATCAATCTGAATATAGCTTTAAAGAAAGTAACGAAATAGCGTGTAATCTTTTTCAAAGCTTGCATGACATCCCTTCTTTCCTTACATAAATTATAACATTCTACATCATTATCAGTTGGGGTTTTTCGATGAAAGTGCATACATATTAGGATTTTTAGTTACTTTCTTCGAAAAAAAACAACCCGTAAACTGGATTTTTGTTTTTTATCGTGGCGCCCAAACTAGGACTCGAACCTAGGACCCCCTGATTAACAGTCAGGTGCTCTAACCGACTGAGCTATTTAGGCGTTTTATTAAGATTTGCCTGGCAACGTCCTATCTTCGCAGATACTTCTACTATTTTCGGCGCTGAAGTGCTTAACTTCTGTGTTCGGGATGGGAACAGGTGTGTCCACTTCGCCATCGTCACCAGACATCTCTCAAAACTAGATAAATTCATTGTAAGGTTAAGTCCTCGTTCTATTAGTACTAGTCAGCTTCATGCGTCACCGCACTTCCACACCTAGCCTATCAACCTCATCGTCTATAAGGGAACTTACTTATTGCTAATGGGAAATCTCATCTTAAGGGGGGCTTCACGCTTAGATGCTTTCAGCGTTTATCCCGTCCGTACGT
>NZ_JAFBBG010000013.1 GCF_016907055.1 Paracholeplasma morum | reverse complement strand
CTTTTATCCTTTGAAATGTAGGATGCGACACAAAGTATAATCTTTCTACTTCGATAATTAATGTTGATACCGATGATACGGTGATAACTAACATCTACCCCTACCCTTGATTGTAAGTTTTTAATTATTGCCATTTTATATTCCTCCTCTTATTAAGAGCCATATACTTTGGCTCCATTAACTGTTTCATTTGTAATTTGACTCCCATTTAGCGAGTTTGATGTGACTTTACTACCATTTAGTGTAATGAGTTCAGTAGCACTCGATGAACCTGTAATCGTGATGGCTCTTCTTGTTGATCCTGGTGCTTTAAAAAATACTTCAATATAATAGGTTCCTGGGCTAACTCCAGAAAATGAAACACTATATGCCATACCACTTTGTAAATCATTAGTGTCATCATAATATAGAGACTTTACATAGGTACCACCGGTTAGTGCATCATACAGACTTAAAGAAAAACCAGGAAGTGAAAACCCACTACCTGATAATGTGAAATTAATCACTAAACCAATGTTTCCTGTATTTGATGCAGTTGTAGGACTTATACTATGGATCGTTAAAGTATATGCCATCCTAGTTAACCAACCAAATACGTTCTAAGTAAACAGTTGTTGATGTGTTCGTAGTCCATGCGATTGATGTGCCACTAAAGTTTCCAATCAAATGTCTTAAATATCCAATCGTCATCGTATTTGAGATTGAGTTTGAAACATATGCTTTGAATGAATGTGTTTTGAAATATTGGCCATCGAAGGTAGTCCATGAATAAAGTCTATCGTATGTTGGACTTGCTGATGTTGTGCTATTCGTACCCATCCTACCGTAAACAATATGTGTTTCATAAGAATCTGTGGCTGTAACTGCTCTAACCTCAAACGCTAGGATCTTATCATATAGATTAATCGATCTATTGAGCGTAATGTTATTAGCTGTAATGGTCGTAGGTATCGAAAGATTGCCCTCATATAGCAATGAGAATCCACCACCTATTTTAATAACACTACTGTTACCTCTAATATATAATTCATTATTTGTTGTATCGAAACCCAGCTCACCAACTTGAGTCAAATGGCTTGTGGTTGGAACCGATGTGCCTCTTTTAACTCTGATGATAGCCATTAGTATGTTCCACCATCAATAACCGATGTTGGTGTGAGTACTTTTGTTTTATCAATACCAATGTAATAAAAAGTTTTAACTGGATTATAGTTTGTATCCTGAATACTATGGAGTACTAATCCATTATCAAGAACTGATGCATCGAATGATGCCTTTGTCGTATCGAACTTAGCACCTACACCTTGCATCAAGGCAACATTTTTCACATTAGCAATCTTTGTTCTTTGGTCATCAGTTAAGTGAAGATTACTTGATACGTGTGCATTATAAGTAGATGTTGCAACTCCACCTAGTTCTGATAATGTGATAACTACAGCACCAGTTTTACTATTAACGCTTGTTACAGGGCTCACTGCTGGAATGATTGAGGTTGGAAGTTTTCCATCTGCACCAATTAAAGGCACCGTACCATTTGTTGTACCTGTATTCTTTTTGGATGCTGTTCCAAGTCCAAGTGCACTAATCTTTGAATCCATCGTAGCTTCAGCATTAGCTTTACTTGCAAATTCGATATAATCATTACTTGTTAATGGATTCGCACTAGAACCTGTTTTATCTGCTTTTGAGATATATAAATTCGTGCCGTTTAAGTCAACTAATGGTTCACCGGCTTTAATTGTGCCTGCTGTGCCTACAATGGGTCCTGTACCAGCAGACGTTCTTCTTTTAATTTGTATAACTGCCATGTTTTATTTCCTCCTTAGAAACGATATATAACAACTCGACTAATTGTATGTGTAGTCGAACCACATGAAAAGGTTGTATTGCCATTTTGATATGAAACAAACATTGAGTATGACATACCGTTGTAAGTGTAACCTACAGAAGTATTAGAACCCAGCACTTCAAATATCAAAGGTCCTGGTAAATTCACGACCGTTCCATTGCTTAATACAATCATGATGAATGCTCTCATTAAGTCATTTGAATAATAATTACTTATCCTATACACACCTTGAGAAATGAATGTCGGATTAATGATGGTTGGTGATGTTTGATTTCTAATCTTTTGTTCAAGGTTGTAGACCAGACTATCCGCATTCAATAAGGTTTGTCTATTAAACTGGTTATTTAGTGTTACAGATGTGGTTGTTTTGGAATAGGCACATAATGCAAACTCATACTGACCTTGACCACTACTTAAGTCATTTTGAACTAAATTAGGATAAGTCGATGCTTGTTCTTTTACATAGATTGAGACTTCATTATTGGTTAAATCTACATTCAAAACCACATATCCTAGTCGATTTGCATTTGGTGTAACGATGACTTGGGTATTATTTTCAATATAGATTAACCTACCTTGAACCATGACATAACCATCCTCAAATGTAATGGTGTTATTAGCAAGCGTATAAAACACACTATTCCTACTACCTAAGAGGACACCTGTTCCAACTGAAAATATAAAGTCATTTAAATCTGCATCATGTTTTGATGTGACGCTTGAACCATCAAAGGTTATTTTTTGAACTCCCATTAAAACTCTCCTCCATCTAAATCAGAATATCCACTATTATTCACTGTGACATTCCCTACCTTACTATTTACGTTTTTGCTTAAAATTTGAATCTTCTCAGTGAGTTTTAAACGATACTCACCAAGTGTGATGGTTGCTACTTCAAAAGTGCTCACATACTTAATACCGGTAACCAATGAATCATACCGTTTGCCCTTATGAATGAATTCAACAAAATCACCAATCTCTAATGTTCTTAAGATATCTAATGAGTGATTCTTTTTTTGGATCATAAAACTAATTTGATGATCTGTTTTATCAATACTGAGAACTGAGCGAACTTTTGTATCCAAATCTAAGTAATCATTATCTGAATATGTTTCAACTTTTGATATGACTTTTGGATATCTTAGATTACTTGTATTATCTTTTGTTATAGTGCCATCGGTTAATAGGTAATATATAACCGTATCCTTAAAAAATAAGTTACTTGTCTTTGGATAATATATGGCTTTATTCGTGCTTTCTTTGCTTGAATCATTGATGATTAAGTCTTCTAAGATGAGGCTATCTGCTTTTATTTTTAAGCCTCTTGTCACATTAACGATTCTTATTAATATTCCACTAAAACTTCCGTCATTAAATATCACTTCATGTTTGATATAAACACCATACATCCGGTTAGCCAGTTCCAACAGTTCATAAATCGTCATAACTTTATCAGCATCAAAAACAAAACTACCCAGCTTCGATGTTTCCACACTGATGCTTAGGTAGTTTAAGTTTTGTTTGGTGTCACTGTTTTGAAGATATGTTTTTCTAATGATTTCTTCTATATATGTTGCCACATTACCGTTGAAACTTTCGACTAACACTTCAACTTTTAATAGCTCTTTGAAATCAACACTTGCAATAACAAGATGCGTTTTTTCATCTTCGATATTTTCTACGATACCAAAGTAACCACCATCTTCTTTTACATAAACATAATCACCAACTGCAACATTTAGTTTGCTTTTGTTAATCTTGAAATGGGATTTTTGTGTAATAACGATGTCATGGATAATTTCAAAATCATCACCAATGTAAGCATGATCTTTATATGTGAAACTCAAGTGATCTAATATAATTAAGTCCATAACAATCACCCCAGATGGTATTCAAAGATATGAACTTTACATAACGTATCTTCCATCACACCAGATTTAAACTCTAATGTATTTCTACCTGGTTTTAATTCGATAAAATTATCCTTCTCAAAATCCTGATATGCATAGATATCTGTTTCAATGTCATTCTTAATCATCTTCAAATACTTATTGTCTGCTACGGATGATATTTGTATTTTGATATCTTCTTCAACTAAGTTCAGTCTTAGACTTGAGACTAGTGTCCCATTTTGGATCACATTGATCTCTGGATGATCGACTGACCCTTCCATTTCAATAATCACATTTGCATTAAATGAACCACCCACATCAATCGTGGTTTGTCCTTCTTGTGTAATCTGATACGTGTAATCATATGGGTAAGGATAAACTTTGCCATCAAGGACTTCAGTTATGTCAATGATGATTTGTCTTTCTTTAATCCAATAACTCTTCTTATTCAATGTGATTTCACAGCTTAGTAATCCAGCTTTTATCTCTGCTTTACTTAATGAAACCACGTCAGCGTGAACATACTTTATGTCATTGGAAACATAGTATAGTTTCAAATTATCTCGACCTTGATTTAAGTAGTCGATAAATCGTTGATAACCTTGATACCCATCCATGAAGTTTAGTAGTCCACTTATTTCTGTTAAAGGCGTTTCTCTTTTGACTGTTTTATGGATATTGCCATATTTCAAGTACGTCATATTGAGTTGAAAACCTAATCCTATAACATTCGATAGTAAGACACCACTGTGATACTTAAAATGGAATTGTTGGCCATGTTCATTCTCTAAGTAAAATCTTCTTGTCATATAAACTTACCACCTAACGCTCTGTTGATTGAATCAATATCGAATGTGGATGATGATGTATTGATGGTGATTGCATTATTGGTTGTGCTCTTATTGGACGTTTGGTTACTTGTATTCGAAGTCTTTTTCAGATTAAATGTATCACTGAACCAACCGCCAACCTTACCGAATATGCCACCGACCTTTTCTTTGGTGTTATTAGCAAAGTTAGAAACGCCATCGACGATATTGTTTGCAACATCTGTTACGCCTTTAATTGCACCACCTGCAAAGTTCGATACCGTATCAACCACATTTGAAGCAATTCCAGTGACTTTATCAGCTACACCGCCAACAAAATCGCCAACTTTACCTGCAACATCTCCGATAAAATTACCAATACCACCGACAACATTTCCAATCGTATCACCAATACCGCCTAATGCACCACCAACAACATCTCCAACACTACCAGCAAAATCAAATATCTTTGTGAAGAATCCAATAATCGTTTCTAATATGTCTAATATCGGGTTTAAAATGAACTCTAATGCCTTAAATGCAGGAACTAGGATTGCTTGTAAAACATTACCAACCATTTCAATTAATGGTGATATCATCTCAAAAATATTACCTAAAAACTCGAGTTGTTTAATCATTGGAGCTAAGATCATATCGATGATCGGCACTAATATGTCGATAAGTCTTGTGAATATATTGATAACTATCTCAACGATAGGCATTAATGCATCCATTAAAACTTCAACTATCTTCATGATAGGTTCTAGGAGTCTCATAAAAGTCTCCATGAGTTTTTCTAATAATTCTTTGAACTTTTCGCTACGCATTAGAGCCATAACTACAATCGCAATCAAAGCACCAATGCCTAAGGTTGCAGCATTAATACCAATCCCTGCAATAGCACCAGCAGCACCGACGCCTTTTAAAGCAACTGCTACTACCTTTAGTATCGGACCAACTTTACCGATGATAGTTAATACGGGTCCAACAGCAGCTGCAAGTCCAACTAAGAAACCAATCAGTTGTTGTGTGCCACTACTAAGATTCGTCCACCATGAAATCATGTTACTTACTGCAGGAATGAGTTTATTGGTGATTGCTTCAACGACAGACTGCATAGCTGGAACAAGCGCTACCGCTAGTTCGACTGAAAGTGCTGTTGTTGATACTTTTAGTCTATCCAGCGAGTCATTAAATGCACCTGTTGTTTCAGCTTGTTCACTTGTAATGATACCAAGTGCTCTTGCTTGTTCTCTTAACTCGTTTATTGCTTCTGATTCCATATTAAGCATTGGAAGCAACTCAGAACCTAACTTGTCACCAAATAAATGATTAGCAAGTGCAGTCTTTAAAGATTGATCCTCTACTTTAGATAAGGCATCTCTCATAATCTCGAAAGCTTCACTCGTGTCTTTACCTTCTAAGTCTTCCATCGATATGCCAAGTGCATGAAGCGGACCTGCGATATTTTTAACATCACCTAAGGCAATATCAGCTAGAATTGAATTCACCTTAACAAAGGCACGCTCCAAACTACCGGTTTCTGTTCCGGCAATAGTTGCGACATGATTCCATTCTTGTAGAGCTTCAATAGACATCCCTATTTTTTGAGCAGTATCGTTAAGTGCATCAGCAGTGTCAGCACCTTTTTTAGCAAGTGCACCTAAAGCAGTAACGGCACCTAGAATAGGAACCGTCAGACTTTTGGTTAAGGTACTACCAACCTTAGCGATATTGTCAAACTTAGCATTGCCTAAATCTTTGATCTTAGATTTTGTTTTATCAAGTTCGTTATTAAGTCGTTTTACTTCTGATTCACTGTATGAAACATTGCGTTGAACTTTTCTAAATTCAGCGTCTGAAGTTGTACCAAGTTTAAGACCTTGTTTAGCCTTTTCTAACGCCTTATTTTGCGTATCTAAGCGTTTTTTAGTCGTTTCAAGCATCTCATTTAACTGGGTTTGTTTCTTACGCCAAAGCTCAACGTTTGAACTGTCATATTTTAGGTTTGTATTAATGGCACGCAAGTCTTTTTGCTGTTCTTTAAGTTCTTTGTTTATCTCTTTTAATTCGTTATCAAGATCCTTGCCATCAAGACTCAACTTAATATTTATGCCTTTAATTGTCTCTGCCATCATACTCACCTACCTTTATAATAAGAATAAATCTATGTCCCTTTGAGTTGCTCTTTTTGTTTGTGGTTCATTGGATAGTGTTTTAACCTCGAGTTCAATCAGCATTGCATATACATCAATATCAAAATATTCTGTGTCCTTAATTGAGATGCCAAGATGAGCAAGATTATAAATGATATTGGCTGTTGTGTTTTGCTCATCTTGTATATCTACTTTGGGTCTTGTTCACCTTCATTACCACCTAACATTAAGGTGATTGTATTTGAAATGTTTTCAAGTTCCTTCACATCAGATAATACGCTAAAATCCAAGTCCATCAAGAACTCATCATAGCTCTTTTTTGTGTATGGTTTGTGCAGAATGTAGATAATTCTAAAAAGAATA
This sequence comes from Paracholeplasma morum, assembly GCF_016907055.1. Classification (NCBI taxonomy): domain Bacteria; kingdom Bacillati; phylum Mycoplasmatota; class Mollicutes; order Acholeplasmatales; family Acholeplasmataceae; genus Paracholeplasma; species Paracholeplasma morum. The sequence continues at coordinate 37,249 of NZ_JAFBBG010000013.1, read as the reverse complement.
TCGATGACTAATGCTGCATCCGTTTCATCTTTATTCAAGTTTTCAAGCTTCTTAATGTCACTGAATAACTCAGTTCCAAATACACTGCGATAAGAGATAATAGTAAAAAGTGAAGACCTTAGTTTAAGATCCTCACCTCTTAGATTAATTGTTTTTTCCATACTATACACCTATGACAGGTAATGTCGGAACTTGTGCAAAGAACTGTTGATAATTTGTGTCACCAAATTTTGCTATCGTTCTAATCACAGATACATTGCCAACCTCAATAGGTCTTGCTGTAATTGTAATACTAACCGCATTCGGTTCGATTGATTCTGCTTTTGTTTTAGTCGCATCACTAACTGGACTTGCAGTACACAAGAAATACCAAATACGTCTTGACTTCACATCACCTTGAATCTCATATCCAAGTGCGAATGTTTTAGTTCTATGATTAACAATCTCTACAAGGTTGTCATTAGAATCTCTTGCAAACCCTAAAATATCCACTTTGAAATCATCGTCAAGTTCAGTTAACTTTAAGGTGATATTAGATCCACTGCTTGATGCTAGGGTAGCGACAATTTTATCATCTGCATAAACATCAGTTTTACCTGCAATGACTTCTGCACTAAGTTCTTGAGCTCCGTGTAGTTTCTTAGGTGTACCAAAATCCCATGTATCATCTTCGGTTGGTGTTGCAATTGCATAATGGACGTTCTTAAGTCCAAATGTTACTTTATTGCTCATTTTTATATTCCTCCATCTTTATTTCATAAATTCGATAAATGCCTGTATCAATCAGTGAATATTCGCTAATCATTCTAAAATCAATACCTGCATTTTGTAATACTTCTTCTAAACTAGATTCAATTGTTGTATCTTTTGTTTTGGTAACAAGTGTGATTTGAATCGTAACTTGCTTAATTAAATACGAATCATCTGCATAGAACTTTGGATTTTTATTCAATTCTTGGTAGACAATAAAAGGTGGTTCAGCGTTATCAGTTACATAAAGAGCATAATGAACATTACCAGGTAGTACGTCATTAAGGAGTCCATAAATATACGCTAATCTTTCTTTAGTTCCCACGTATAATCCTCCTGATATCATCCAGCATTTTAGGTGTAAAGTAGTCAAATGCAGGTCTCATGAACAGTCTTGCAGCGACATACTTTCCACTCTTATGTTGAAAACCAAATTCAATCAAATGAACCAATCTACCCTTTTCTTTTGCATGGATGACAATAGTTTTCGTGTGACCTTCACCAATATCAGTCTTTATAAACTCATCTGCCATTGCACCTTTTCTACCACTTCTTGGTGTGTTAGAAATGACATACTCTAATATCAATGTTGCCGTTTCATCAAGTTTTTGTTCAAGTTCTTTTTTAACTGATTCTGCATATTCTGATATTTCATGATTAATTTCATCTACAAAGTCATTAAGCGTAGCCATTTATATCACTCACCTTCATTTTTGTTTCCATCAAGTAGAGTTCTAAAAACTGTCCTTGTAGATATGTTCGTTCAATTTGATAAATCAAGTCATCGATGATTGCGTACTTGCTGCCGTCATACAAGAAGCTTTGAATCTTAAGTGCCATGTCTAATTTGTATTCGTTCTTCTTACTTTCATAATACTCTTTAGAAGTTACTGACTTTGAAATGCCAATGACTTCTTTTTTAGAAATGAAACCATAACCTTGATTGCCGATCTCATCTTTAACTAATCTGATCTTTAATAAAGTCAGTCGAATATTAGGACTACTCGGAAACATGATAATCACCACATGATAATGATAGTTGATTCAAGAGCATGTCAAAACTCTTAGGTAAGTCTTTAACTGAACCATCTGATTTAAAACCAAAGAAGGTCTTGCAGTAAATAACCACTAGCGAATGAGCTAATGGATGGTTTTCTACAACTGCTGGTGTAATCCCTGTAGATACGAGTAAGTTTTTACATGCACTGATATGATTATTTAATTCATCATCAGCATAGGTTTCACTGAGCGGAATCAATAATGATTTTTTTACTGTTTCAAGTAGTCCCATATTCTAACCTCTATTCTAGTCTTGCTTAGGCTTTCTTTTTAACTCTTAGGAAGCCTTTATAACCGACAACGTTACCGCCTGTAAATACGGACGCTTTGTAGCAGATGATGCCATCTTTAAATTTGTAATCATTAGACTTGCTAATCTCAACAGGTGAGAAAACAGGCACTTCATAATTGAGTAAGGATCCATATGCAAGACCATATTCTCCAGCTACCGTATTGGTATCTGAAATAGCCTTACAATGTGAGTTGATAATATAAGGAATACCATCAATCGTGTTGTTGATATAGTCAATCGTGTGTACTTTTCTACCCTCTGCAGTACGTAAGCCAGCAAATGCTCTTAAATCATTCTTGTTAAGGATTAAGTACGCTCCACCTTCGACTTCTTCATCGCCACCATAAGCAAAGATGATATCATCTAAGGTTGAATCGGTAATCGATGTGATTTCTAAATCAGCAGTATCCGATAGAGCGATTGCTTTATCACTGAAGATTCCTGTGAATGTATTTGATGTACCTGGACCTCTTAGGATTTGTTCACTAATCTTCTTCTTAAGGGATAGATTAATGTTCTTTAAAACTTCGGCTTGATATGGTAAGTTAGGTAGTTTTTCTAACTCTTCAGTGATTTCTGTATAAGCTGTCACTTTAACTTTAGTGATCGTTAAATAACCATATTCAGGTTCAGTTTCTGAATAAGGTTCACCCTCTCCAGTTAAACCAGCAATACCGCTACCTTTAACAAATGACTTTTTATAAGTTTCACCACCGTTTAGGTTTACAACTTTTACCTTGTCAACTAAGGCAGATACTTGTGCAAATGGATGCGGTGTAATGCCATCAGCAATGTGTTCAGGTAATAGAATTTCTTCACTTGAAACTTGAACGACTCTGCTTTCTCTTAGGTTCTTACCACGAGTTTCTAATTGATCTTTATCCACTTGATTCGATCTTTCAATAACGACTGGATTGATTTTCGTCTTGTTTTGAATAGCAAGTTTTCTTTCAATCGTATCCTTCTCTTTATTGAGTTCATCAACTTCAGCTTCCAATTGTTCTAACACTTCAAGTGTTACTTCCGCACCAATCAAACCTTTGATTTCAGTGATGCGTGCTTTAATTTCATTACTTCTTTTTTCTAAATTCATCTTCTTATTCTCCTATTTTTATTTTCAAATTTAGTTTTTTTCTTATAAGTTCAGCCTTCTTATTTTGCTCTGCTAAATCCATAGTCTTTAGTTCTAAGTCCATAGCCTCTAAAGAACGAGCATAAATCGAAGTCTTATCATAAGCAGGTGTGTCAACGATTGAAACATCATATAAACGTTCAATCTTTCTAATAGTTCTTTTTGGAATATCACCATCACGATTCCATTCCTGTTCACTCACCACAAAAGCAAAGCTCATCTTATCCAATAAGCCTGATTTGACCATCTTAAAAATGTCTTGATTGCTTTGTGTATCAAGTAACTCAGCTCTAACCTTTAATCCGACATCATCACTCGTTAAGGTAAGTGAGCCGTTTTTAGTTCGAGCAATGATTAAGAATGAATCCATGTGGTTATACTTCATTGGCACATCTTTGATGGCTGCATCAGTAATTGCACTTCTACTAATGCTTTCGATAAATCCATACGATTCATCACCAATTAAAGTGGGTTCATCATAAACGATCGCATATCCTTCTAAGATCATCTTGTCATCGATTTCTTCTAACCTGACTTCTGCTATTCTAGTTTCTTTCTTCATCGCTTCTCAACCTCCTTAGGTTTTGCTACTTGTTTTTCATACACGTATTCAAGCTCATTGTCCTTGTATGAAAACTCACTAATCTTGTGTGTCTTACAAAAGGTTTCGATTGTATTAATCTTTTCTTTTTGTTCTTCTAAAACAGTATTTAATACATCTTTTGAAACCTTACCGTTAATCGTTACCTTCATTTAAATCATCCTTCCCTACTTGATATTCGTTTGCTTTTGTAGCATCAACATAATTGAGTGATTGTAATCTTCTATCACCGTTTTCAACTGGTTCAAGTCCCAACAACCCTCTTGATTCATTGAGTGACATAATACCTAACCCCATGAGTTTTTCTATTGCTGTAACCTTTGTGTTCCAGGATGCATATTGAAGTCTTTCACTGTAAAAGATAATCTCTTCACCACGCATGATTTCATTTTGAGTAAGCAAGCCTAAAGAAAAAGCCTCAGACATTTGAATGGCTAAAGGCTCGATGGTTTGTTCATAAAATGAGTTGAATTCATCTTCTGTATATTTGGAATTGAATATTGGAACTGACACTCCAAAGTAATCTAGGATTTTAGATTGTAAAAACTCTAAGGTATCCTTATCTATTAGCTTTGGATCTGTTGTTAAAGGTACATAATCACCTTTTAAATCCACCGGAATAATCGAACTCCCCTTATTTCTAATCGACTCTTTAAGTATCTCGTTAAATGAATCCAGTTGTTTCTTTTTGTCAGTTTCACTTAACATGGCACTCATTTTAAGTAGCCCTTTGATTTGCATTGAACTTTTAAGAGCATTATCAATACCTTGAAGCACATTCTCATTGATTTGAATTGTTTTTAAGAGTGCTTCTTGGTCACCTTTTGAACTTGATCCACCAAAGATCTGATTCGTATGATAAAACCTTTTAATGTGAATAATGTTCTCATATGGAATCGTGAAGGATTCTTCTCTATCAAAGCTGAACTTTAAATAGTAACTACCACCTGAATCTATGATTGGTTCAACAATGGATGGTTTAAGCGGATAAAGAGCTCTAATTTCACCGGTTGCACCATCAAACATAGGATAGATAAATGCATTGTCGTTCATGAGTAGTGTCGTAATCACCATATAAATAAATTGGTAAGGAGTCATGACCTCATTTGGTTGGTGCTTTAAAATAAAAGACAGTTTGCCAGATTTCTCTGTAACTGTCTTATCATTCGCTTTCTTAATGTATCTAGGTTTAAGTTTTGCACACTGACTTGCTATCCTATCAATCGCAATCTTTACGACATCTGATTTTGAGATGTTATTTCCAAAACTTGTAAGTGGTAGATTTATTTCATTAACAAATTTAAAAGACTCAGCTGAACCCTGTTTTTTCTTTCGTTTGAATAAAATCATTTGATCATCACCTTATTCTTTGTGACCCTCTTCTTAATTTCTTCTTCATCATGACTAATGAGTGATTTGCATACTGCTTCAAAATTTAATAATCTGCTGACAGGTGATTTCATTTCCAACCCCTTCAATAACTGAAAAATATGACCTCCATATATATTCAAGTTATTCTCGAGCATTGTTAGTGAATAAATTTTTATCATGTCCTCGATTTGCTTTTTCGTGAAATCATATCCTTTTTCCTTGCTTTTTCTGTACGCTAACTGATAAGTTTCGTTATTGTTAAAATAGAACTCATCATATAATACGACAATACCATATGTTTTATTTAATTCAAAAACACTTAAATATTCATTCATTTCTCCATTTTTCATGTCAACAATATTTCTTAGTATCTGAACAATAGCATCCGATACTCTCTCATGAGACTTAGTAATTTCTTCAACTTCAAGTGATCTGAGTTTAAGACTTTGATTAAATAATTTAGCCTCAATAAAAATAAGTTCATCATCTGAATGAATCATTAAGTCTGAACTATCTTTGTTATTTTTTGAATACTTGAATTCTTTTATATGTCGAAATTTGTTCGTAACTTCTGATTTCATTACTAAATATTCTAGATAGTTTTCTAAAACAGACTTTCCTATTTTTTGTCTTAGAGCATCATTATTCTCAGTTAATCTAAACATTAAGCTCCGAGTACAAGCATATGGGATATATGGAATATAAGGAATAAATCGTTGATTCATATAATCAACAATAGGAAATTGTGATAATAAATTTAGATCAAAAAACTCATTTCGTGATTCACTTAGTCGTGATACTAGTTCCTCGTGCTTTTCTAGTAGTTTATCAGGTGTGCTTGTTATGCATTTAAGTGCTATCTTGTCTTCATCATCAAGAATTAATTCTAATGCATAATTAAAGCTATCATCTTTTAATGATTGTGCAAAAGCCAGTGTAAAAAAAGAGAGATTAACGAAACTTTTATAGTTTACACCAAATTTATTAAAAAACTCTTCTTTCATATCAAGTTGTTCTGATTCGAAGTTGAAAAAATAATTGTATCTATAATATAAAATATTGTAGTTAATTTGTGGCTCCATTTGTAAGAACAATATTCGCGAAAATATCTCGTCAGTTGATATATTTTCAGCATTAAAAAAATCGTTATTTCTTAATAACTTAGTTGCTTCAAATAACCAATTACTCTTTCTTTCTCTATAGTTTTCACAAGGGGAATTAATGATTGATCTAAAAGCGATCAATTCTAATTCATAATTTGATGGTCTATTGGAATGACTCTCATTACTAAGGATAATTGGTGAATTAGCACCTATTCTATCATAAGATTCGATTTGACATGCCTTTAGTCTTTTTGATAAGGGGACTTTCCTTATAATGTCATCAAGATCTTTAATTTTCATTTAAATTGAATCTCCTCTATATGTTAATTATAGCATGTTTTCATATTCGATTTTATATCGATTAAGAACTGCATAGGCGATAATAAGAGCTACAGCTCCATCAATCCGTTTATACTTACTTCCAAGCTTTGATGGTTGAATGTTTCCATTAATATCAATCTTAGCTTGAGTATTCGATAAGTTCCATTTCATTATTGGATTATTGTTATAGATTACATTTCCATTCTTCAAATCAGCTTCGAGTTGTTTCATTGGTTCTGATAAGGAGTAGATCCCTTGTCTGACCTTTTCCATCTCAAATCCTAACTCTTCCATTTCTTTAGTCCAGTACTGACTATTCCAGGGATCATATCCTACCCATAACGGTCTAATCTCATAGGTTCTAATCATCATTAGAAACCATTGTGTTACAAGTGTGAAGTCATTTTGATTACCTTCAGTTACTGTAATCAATCCTCTTTGAACCCAGATATCATATGGAACGTTGTCCTCTTCTTTTCTACGTTTAATAACTTCACTAGGCATAAAAAATTGTGGAATAACATACTTTTTACCATCTTGGATTAAGAGCAAGAGTGCAACTGTCAGGTCTGTTGTCGATGATAAGTCAACACCTCCGATGGCGTAACTGTTTCTTAGTTCATTGATATCATAGGTTGTTTCATTATTTAGATCATTATAAGTTAACCATGATCCTTGTTCTAATTGTTTAATGTTGAAGTCTTTACAAAGCATCGTAACTCTTGTTGCTAGGTCATGTCTGGATTTATTCATTAAATCCTCAAGATAGGAGTAAGTTTTAACAGTGCCTAAGCTAGGGTTACTTTTTTGCCATGAACTCTTATCTTCATAAATTTCATTAATAGAGTCTTGAGTATATAACCAAGGAAGTACACGTTCATCTTCAATCTCGCCTTTGATCATCTTTCTAACATAATCAAGTTTACTATCTAAGAAACCACCTACTGTATTGCCTTCAGTTGTAATGATAAAGATTAACGGCTCTTCTTTAGTTGATTGACTTTGTTTTATGGCATCATAGACTTTTGAATCCGTCATTTCATGAACTTCGTCAATACAACCAACCTCAATATTGTAGCCATCCTTATTTCTTGATTGAGCAGATAGTTTCTTTATCTTGTTTTTCGTTTTTGGCGAGTATATGTGGAAGATATTTTTCTTACTTCTTTTTTCATTCGATAGAGCTTTTGAGCCTTCTCGCATATTATTGATTTCATCAAATAAGATGTTAGCTTGTTCTGATGTATTAGAGGCACATACAATATCGACACCACCCTTTGATAGAAAAAACTCTGCAAGATCTATACCTGCAATGAATGTTGTCTTTCCATTCTTTCTAGCAATGAGTAGTATTACTTCATTGAATCTTCGTAGATTGGTATCTGCCATCTTAAATCCATAGGCTGCTTGAAGGATTGCTTTCTCCCATAGTTCTAAAATAAATGGTTCACCATTAAATGGACTCTTGGTATGTTTACAAAAAGTTTCAATAAATTCGATTCGAATATTCCCAGGACGTTCATCAAAAATGTATCTTGGGTTATCAATATCTTTAATGAGTGATTCTAAGACTGTCAATAGTTCTTTTCCAACTATGATATTTCCCTTTTGAATCTCATCATAATATTTCATTAAATAGTTCATTATGACATTCTACCTATGAACTTGTCAAACTCATCATCTTCATCAATAATGTTTTTACCCATAATTGAATTAAGTGTTTTGATGACTGTTCCATATGAATTCACTAGTTTTGTATAATACTTCGCTGCTTCAGTTTGTCTTTGAGCACCTTTATTTGATATCTGAATAGCTCCATGTTTTCTTATTTGGTCCTGAAGGATTCCAAGTTCAATCTTCATAAACGCTGCTTGTTCAATAAGATTGTCAACCAGTTTTGTTTTTGTTTCATCAACCGACGAAAAAAGCGACCGAAGTCGCTCATATTCAACTTTCACTTTATTCATATAGCTCATTACCTCGCTCATTCAGTATAGTGATATTTGATTTTACGTAGTATTTTTAGTATAATATCAGTAGAGGATAACTCTAAATATTACCAAGAAACTGACCATACAGGTAAAAGGCTTTTAAACTGAGAGAACAGGTCAAACTCGAAAGAAATCACTACTCATCGACAGAGGTAAAAACGTCGGACATAGAACTAGAAACTGACTAGGTAAAAAAAGGGTATGTCGGGTAATGCAAAGTTAAATTTTTGCATTGCTTTTTATTTTATCAATGCATAACCTCTAGAAAAAGGTGAAATGCTGTGAGTCTAGATTCTCTAAGAGTAGTGATTTCTTTAATAAGTTTATTGATCTCAATTCTCAATTTATTACTTAATTGCAAGAAGAAAAAATAACTGTAAATTAACAATGTTTAGTTGAAATGAATAATTCAATTCAAACATTGTTTTTTTATTGAAAAAAGCCACTATAGTGACTTGATAGTTTTAGAGATTCGCTATATCCTTTAGATATTTATTAACGTATTCCTCATATTTTAAATTGCCGTCAAGATTGTATTTCTTATAAATCGCTTCGTTTAACTTGTTTAAAATAGGAATCAATTCTAAGTTTAAATCACCTATTGCTTTGAGGGTCTGCTTATCCTTTTTATCTGAGTGAGCAATCTCATGTCTCCAATCTCTAATTTTGAACCACTCGTCTTCTGTCAAATTATAGTATAGTTTAGCTTCCCAAAGTTTGCGTGCTTGAAGAAGTGCTGATTGATACATCAGCTGATTCAAATCTGCATATGAAGGATATTCTTTAATGAACTCAATTTTACTCAATTTTGACTCATTAAACTTCTTTTCTATCTTTTCAGTGATCCCATGAGTTAGTAAAAAGACATTTAAGAAACTTAATTCTAGGTCTTGCATAATCATCTTCCCCTCCAAAAACAGGATTTTCAAAAATTTGGGCTTTCATTTTTTAAAGGCCCACCCATGCGGTACCTTAAGGAATAACATCAGTATTGGGATGGGGGGTACATCAATCAATTGGTTTAATCCAAATATCTCCTTCTTTTGGATTCTTAGGCTGCTCTTTACCAAAAGTAGTTATTATACCTTCTCTTACTTTCTCAATTTCAGATTTTGGAAGATTGTTGATGATCTTAATTATGTCATCTGCATTTAAACCATGATTAATTGTGCTGTTTTGATAATTATCGCCATGTTCATTTCTTTGTTTGTTAATTTTTTTAATACTAAAAAGAGCTTTTGAACCAAAAACCAATCCTAATATTGATATTACAAATCCAATAATAGTAAATATAATTTCTAAATATAGTGGCATGAGAGCAACTCCTTTATCTTTTCTTAAATTATATCAGTTAGCCAATGAAATTGCCATCGTCATCGAACAAAACATCTTTCTTTTTGAATCGTCCATGCTCTTTATTGTGACAGTCCCTACATAACAACTCCAAGTTATCTTGATTCAAACTAATATTACTATCATTAACATTATCTACAGTTAATCTAATTTTATGGTGAACCTCTTCACCAATCGCGCCACACCGCTCACACTTGCCCTGTGTGGCGTTTGTTTTTATATTGCGAGCAATGAACCAAGCCTTCGACTTATAAAACCTGTGCAGCTCTTTTGGTTTGCTCATAAGATTCACTTAGTTGTTTTGCTTTAGCATCTATTTGTTCCCATGCTACATCAAGATCTACACGACCAATATGTCCATAGGATGCTAAAGTTTTAAACTTCACTTTGTCCAGGTTTAGTTCTTTGATAATACTTGAAGGTGTAAAGTTGAAGTTCTCTTTAATTAACTTCAATAGAATGTCATCAGAGGTAACCCCTGTTCCAAAGGTATCAACGGATACACTTACAGGGTTTGCTACACCGATGGAATAGGACACGCTAACTTCGCACCTGTCGGCTAAATTTGCCGCTACAAGGGCTTTTGCTACAAATCTGGCATAGTAAGCCGCACTGCGGTCTACCTTGCTCACATCTTTGCCAGAGAATGCGCCACCGCCATGTTTTGCATAACCACCATAGGTATCAACTATAATCTTTCTACCAGTTAATCCAGAGTCTCCATAAGGACCACCTACGACAAAAGCACCTGTTGGATTGATTAAGACTTGAATGTGTGAAAGGTCTTCACCAATCAGAGGCTTTAACACTTCATTTAGAATAATCTCTTTTGCATAGTCTAGTTGAATACCATGTTTTGTTTGAGCAGACACTACAATTGTTTCATATGCAATCGGTTCATCATTCTCATATACTACAGATACTTGGCACTTACCATCTGGACCAAACACGTGGCCATATTTTGCCTTTCTAAGCTCATCAATGTTTCTTGCGATGTCATGTGCCACTACGATTGGTAAAGGCATTAATTCGGGCGTTTCTTTGCAAGCGTAACCAAACATTAAGCCCTGATCACCTGCACCTTGTTCATGATCATTCGTATGATTCACACCAAGTGCAATATCATCGGACTGTTTGGATATCTTTTCAATCACATCGAATGGATCATCATATCCGATTTCTTTTAATGTGCTTAGGGCCACTTCTTTATAATTCACTGAAGCTTTAGAAGTTACCTCACCAAAAATAAAAACAACATCATCCTTGATAGCTGTTTCTACTGCTACTCTTGCATTTCTGTCTTGTTCCAAATGTGCATCTAAAATTGCATCACTAATTTGGTCACATATTTTATCTGGGTGTCCTTTAAAGACAGATTCACTTGTTATAATCTTCATTTCTTTTCCTCGCTTATATTAGTTAAAAAGGAAGCTTGATTCGCTTCCTTAGTTTTCTGTTTTGGTTTTAATAAGTGGTATGAATGCTGCATACCTTGCGTAATGATATCCTTCACTTTCAACCAGGATACCAAAGTCATGTTTATCCGATGTGACTAACAAACAGTGAAATATACCCTCCTTGTCACAATACATCAGCTCTAAATGCTCTTTGATGAAATCATAATCATTTAATGGTTCTCTGATGAATCCTTCAAATACGTCACTTTCTAGAACTATTGTCTTTTCAACTATAAACTTATCTTGAGGGATAAGTTCCTCTGGTGTTGGTTTTCTAATAAAATTTACTTTCATGTTGTTTCCTCGTCAATTCTCCATGCTGTATAAACACTTCTATAGGTGCAATCCCAAATGTCTAGAATAACACCATCTTTACAAACACTAATATGTCCTGCCATCTTTAATATAAACGTTCCTTTTGGATGTAGTTGTGCAAAGTCTGTACCTTTAATTCTTGGTTCACCCTTAACTGCTTTAAAAATGTATCTTGGGCGATTCTCTAAATACTTATAAATAAACTCTGTATCCTTGTAACTGGTGAAACTCCATTCACGCTTTTTCTGATTGAGTTCTCTTCTTGTTTCCATGTAGTCTTTATCAAATGCTGTTGATATCGCTCTAACCACACAGTCACCAGTTTTAATGCCTTTAGGATGTCTGTTGTAATAGTTATACATGCGTTTCCCACCCTTCATTTAACCAATTAATAAGTTCTTTAACTGAGTCTGTTGAGAATACAACCTTTTCATAATGTGTTAATCGTTCATAGACTGTGTAGGTCTTATCATGCCATGGTGAGTTTAGTTGAACGACGATCAATGTGACATTAGATTCTAAATCTGCAATTCTAAAATCATCATATAGATTACCTTCAAGTGGACAGTTGTTTTTGAACCAGACATAACTGTTTTCCAAATCAACTTTACCACCTGATTTAATTTGCTTGATGATGTTACCCATGCGTTTGGTTTTATTCTGTAAACTTGAGTCTTTACAAAACCAATCATACCATCCAGCATTAATTTGAACTTTTGCATCATTTGATTCAAAGCTTCCATTATTGAACTCTTGAATCCAATCTTTAAGCGATAGTTGTTTTTCCATTGTTCAATCCTCCAATCTCACTTTTTCTTATAAATGCGGAGTATCTAGCATAACTTGAACCATCTGCTTGAACAAGAATTCCATAGTCTAATTCTTTAGCTGTTACTAATATTGCATGCCATACGTTGTTGCTGTCTGTATACATTAAATCTTTGTGAGCCTTTATGAAATCATAATCGCCAAGCATATCATCTAAGAACTTATTAAACCGTCTTTGTGATATCTCAACGACTTTCTCAACTACAAAATCATCCTGTGGAATAATCTGTTCTTTGAATGCTCTCGTTTCAAATTTGACTTTCATCGCTATTGCCTCTTTCTAACCTTTTTTGGTTACTACTATATATCACTCTAAAGGCTTTAAATAGCAAGTCAATTCGACAAGATTTGCTCACTATAGTGACAATATCTGAAAGTCGTTGATTTGATTAAGTGGTATCTCTTTTCCATTACGAATGAGATGGCAATCATCAAGCGAAACTTTGTACTTTATATAGCGTTTTACAATCACATCCACAAATCGTTCATCCAGTTCCATGATTCTTGCTCTTCTTTGAAGTTGATCAGATGCGATCATGGTTGATCCAGAACCACCAAATAAATCTAGGACTATCTCATTCACTCTGGATGAATTAGCGATAGCTTTACCGACGAGTTCTAATGGTTTCATCGTAGGATGTTCTTCATTTCGTTTTGGTTTGTTATATTCCCATATCGTATCTTGAGTACGGTCATCCACAAAGTAATGAGCGGCACCTTCTCTCCAACCATAAAGAATTGGTTCATGTCGCCAGTGATAATCTTGTCTACCTAAAACTAGTGCGTTTTTAACCCATATAAGACACTCTGCAAGTTTATAACCAGCATTTTTGAATGCGTTTCTAAAATTGAGTCCTTCCGTATCAGCGTGACACACATATATAGCGCCACCTGGTTTTGTATGTTCAAACATATTCTCAAAGGCTTTAAAAAGAAAAAGATAGAATGTATTATCTTCCATCTTATCGTTCATAATTTTTCCAGCTGTACCTTCATAATCGACGTTGTATGGTGGATCAGTAAAAACCAGATCAACAAGGTCGTCTTGTATTAGTTTCTTAACATCCGCTTTTAAAGTTGAATCACCACACATCACTCGGTGATTACCTAAGATATAGATATCGCCCTTTTGTGTATATGGTGCATCTGATAGATCATCTGTTGGATCAAAGTCATCATCGGTCGCATTGTCTGGTACATCAGCTACAAGTTCTTCAAACCCAAAGAGAGACATATCCATTTCAATGTTTGCAAGCTCTTCTTCAAGTTTGGCAAAGTCCCAGGTCGCAAGCTCTGCAGTTTTGTTATCTGCAAGTCTGAATGCTTTGATTTGTTCTTCTGTTAAATCATCAGCAATAATACAAGGTACTTCATCAAGTCCAAGTTTAAGGCTCGCTTTAAGTCTTGTGTGTCCTGCAATAATGACATGATCTTTAGTGATCACAATCGGAACTTTAAATCCAAACTCTTCTATACTCTTTGCAACCGCATCGATTGCAGCATCATTGTTTCTTGGATTGTTTTCGTACTCTTGGAGTGCTGATACTTTCTTCATCACTATATTCATTTATCCATACCTCTTCACCTTTTTCTAAACGTTTGGTCATCAGTTCTATTTCTGCTTTTTTCTCGTTATACTCAATACCGAACTTTGTAATGAGTAAGTATTTAATAGCTGTGATTTCAGGAAGTGACTGCTTCTTGTATTTTGTGATTCGTTTCTTTGTCCCTGATTTAGTCTCTTCTATCACAGTTTGTGTTTCTTCATATTCAAATCCGATTGCTCGTTGATACATAGCATCAACTAACTTTTCTTTTAGTTCCTCATCCCCATATTGAAATGCTTTGTTCAACTTGGGATGAGCTTTTCTTAACTTAATGAGTGTCTTTTCTGTGATACCTAAGTATTCTGCAACCTGTCTTTGTGTTGCTCTTTTAGATATCATTTCAGATATGGCTTTTAATCTACTGTTTAGGTGCCCAGATTCTTCCCAACGCTCATACAGATCTAGCATTTTCCCTTTCATTTAATCACTCCAACTGTACAACTGTCATTGCTTAAAACTGTAATAGTTTACCAGTTGGAATACTACAAGTATCTCTGCAAAAACAAAAAGGAACTCATTTCTGAATTCCCATTATTTCTAGGCTGGTTTTAAAGCCAGTATTCCATGTTATTTATAGCATATCAAAATAGTCAACTTTTATCTATATGCTTAGAGCATAATCGAAATCGTGTATCATTCTTGGTCTTTTCCAACCAATAACAACCTTTAGTTACTTATTGTATTACATTTCTTTTTGTTTCCATTTTGTTAGCCCACATACACAGATTATCGGCATAACAATCTGTGCTAATTAGCCGTTTGAGAATACTGAAACATGACTTGTTTCCTTATGTAGTTTCAAAATGATTCAATACTAATTAATTTTTTAGAATGGTCGAGTTAAAAACTTCTTGTAAGTTCCTCAATTCTTGTTTTTTTGATGTCATTTTCATATGATACCAAAAATCGATTAAGTTTCTCTCTATGCTTTATGAACTTCAATCCTCTAAAAACATCTTGTAATCCTTTTATGAATTTAATTTTATCCTCCAGATAGGGGATTGCACTGCCGGTCCAGGAAGACAATCTTTTTTCTAAATCCAGTCTGTCAAAAATAGAAAATTCAATATTATTTTCTGCTAGAATAGTGAAAAACTTTAGTTTTACATCAGTTGGATAATACGAAACAATACTAAAAATTAGTTCAAGCTTTTCTAAAACATTAACATTGTCCTTTAAATAGTTTTCTATCAACTCTATTTTTTTTCTTTGCATATCATTAACTGTATTAACTCTAGATTGTTTTACAAAGAAATCACTAAGATAGTAACCGGTCATATCATGAACACTTCTTGACGAAATCACTATGTCAAATATCTTGGAAACAAGTTTAGAATATTCGGGAGTAGACCAAATAAAGTAAATTCTACTGTAGAATGTATGTTTATCTAATGAAGCATATAAATCAATATATCTATATAAATATTTGGAGTCAATATTATAAAAGTACATTAGCAGTTTTCCATTTGAATCAGTGTTTGGGTCTGACTTTACCTTATAGCAATATGTATCAAACAATAAGGTAAGTGTATCACCAGTAACTAAATTGATAACTTCTCTTGGCATCAAATATTCATTAAAAACACTTCTAACTAATATATTATTCACATTAAACTCCAGACTTTTATTGAGAATTACCTTGAATATGTCATCTACAATACTTGGAAAATTATCATGGTGTTTAAGTAAAAACCTAAAATCTATATGGAAATTAAATTCAGAATCATACCAATATCTTTCATTCATCAACGTTATAAGACTTTCTAAGTCTTCCTTGTCAAATTCATCACTACTGAGCATTTCGAAATATGCAAACAAATATTTATGCGATGAGGTATTTGTAATTCTTTCAATTTCGTTTTTTGCTTTTGTCTTATTATTATAAAGTGTATATAAACCTTTCAAAACGATATATGGATTCACTTTGTCAATCAATTGGTTACTTCTAAAAATATAGTCTAAAATGATTTTTAATGTAACCTCATCTTGATAGCAAATCTCAATCATCTTATTAAGCCCCGAAATTAATGATTGAATATGTTGTGAGTCATTAAAGATTTCACTGGCATTTTCAATAAAATTTAATATGAATTTGATATCCTCATTTTGCAACATTATTTTAATATCTGAATCAATTTTCTCATTAATGTCTACATAATCATATGTTCGTGAGTATTTATATCCAACCACAGTATGAAAAACAATATATTCTCTATTATTAAAAAATGGAGCTAAACTAGATTTGATCTGAACATGATCTTTAAAAAATTCACCTAACCCAACAGCTATAATGCAATCATTTATATCTTCATAACTTAATAACTTAATGACAAGACATATGTTCTCTAAATCAATTTTACCCAGGTTAGATTTTGCATACTCCTGATTAATATGATATTTGTATAAAATTTTCCGAGCATCCATCCTAAACTCATTATCACTAACTAAAGAAACAATCAATTTCCATCCAAGCTTCCTTAATTGAATAAAATCATCTCTATCTTTTGCGAAAATTGTATAGTAGATTATTTTTGATCTCTCATGTTCTGTGGGATTAAATTCGAATTTCAATAGGTATTGAGCTAATTTACAAAAAATATGACGCAATGGTTTAATCTGATAATTATCTGAATGTGAAATGAGATGTTCTGTTAGCTTAACTAAAGAGAGATTTCCGTAATAGTCACTATCAGAATTCACACCACATCTATTTACTAGTTCATTATAAAATGACTCGTGTGTTTCAGGATAAATTTCAAGTAAATTTATAGCTAATTCTAAAGGAGTTAAATCATTGTTTGAACTATATAGTCCAAATAGGATCTCATAATACTGATTTATCGAAACATTATTAAGTGAGAACTCACATCCGTCATCTTTGACCTTTTCAATTGCATCATGTATTAATGATATGATTTCATCCGGAAAGAACACATAAAATGATGTTAAGAATGACCATTTTAATTCACTTGATTCTCTAGAAACATTTAACTTATAAGCTTTTACAGTTGACGATTTAACAAACTCAAATATCTCATCAGAGTAAAATATATTACTTAAAACGTTCATACTTTCAACTAACTGTCGGTTGAACTTACGATAAGTTAAAACGATCAAGTCACTATATTCAATTAATTTTTTATCAACTAGAGAATACTTGATTAAGTAATTACCCATGTTTTGATCAGCAATTTTGACAATTTGATCTTCGTATATATCAACCATTTCATTTGCTTCAAGGTTTTTCACACTCAAATAAAACTGTGTTTCATCTATCTTCATTGATTCCAATAAGCTCTCAAATACTTCATAGTAATTTAAATCAAAATTACCTATAATAGATATTAAACTAGCAACTAAAAGATCTTCCTTGGTCAAAGAATTGCAATTATCTATGTATTTTCCGTAATATGCGTCATATAAATTTGAAACACTGTGTAATTTTGATAAATCTTGACTATCCACTGCAAGTTTTGCTGTTAACATAGCTAATCGAGGATTGCCATTTGAAATGCGCTGAATTTGCTTAATATATACCAAATTG
Organism: Paracholeplasma morum; assembly: GCF_016907055.1. NCBI lineage: Bacteria > Bacillati > Mycoplasmatota > Mollicutes > Acholeplasmatales > Acholeplasmataceae > Paracholeplasma > Paracholeplasma morum. The sequence goes on along the minus strand of NZ_JAFBBG010000013.1, from coordinate 19,525 downwards.
TGAATATCAAAATTTTCTTTAATTAGTAGGCCAATTTCATCATCACTCATTAAGTCGACTTTAAGTGTTTCAGGCGTGGCAATTGATGCTGTCCTATTGATTAATTGTGTTAAAGAGTATTCTCGAACAGTCCCTATAATCTTTACATTATATCCAGTATCATTTTTATATAAATAATCTAAAACAAAACCTACTTTCGTTAACATATTTATATCATCTATAAAAATCAAATAAGCACCAGGCTCTTGTAAGTTAGTAATGATGTCTTCATAGATATCTAAATCGTTACTCTTAATGCATATCAATTTATAATTATTTTCTTTACTGAATATTCTACAGAACTCTAAGGATATCCTAGTTTTTCCCGATCCTGCTTTACCATATACAATAACATAATTACTTCGATTCACTTTATTATATAATTCATTAAAAATATTATCTCGTTTCAAAAACTTAGTATCAAGTGGTGCAGCAATAGAGTTTGAGTCGTTATACTTAATAAAATCTTGAACTTGAAACACTTGATTTGTGTCAAGTTTTATACCTAAGAAATCTCTTGCTAAGTCTTTATATCTATAATACAAATCCTGTGAAATTTGATCGATCCCATATATATTTAAATCTATTTTCTTCTCACGAGCTATATTCATTAGCTCATTCGTTTGTTCTACTGTCAAATTTGATGATGTGTGTGCCAATATAACTTCTTTGATTAATAAGTTATCTATTTTTGTCTTACCTATGTCTAACGCATCATTCAAATCCTTTTTCAGTTTACTAAACACATTACTATCAGTTGTTGACATCAAAAAAATGTATTTGTCAGAATTATCAATAAAATATGTGTCCGGTACTCCTTTTGTAGTTTTTTCGGTTCCAGCCTGCATTCCCAAACTATGCATACTTTTAAACACTAATCTTCTTGCCACATATGCATCAGCAAACCTTTGAAACTCTCCACCATTAAGTTGTTTTATGGAACTCTGAATTCTGCTTATAATAGACATATCGACCTCTTTATATAATTAATACATCAAATGTTCAATTTTTTTCTGACATTAGTAAAGATATTATTTGTATAGTTCTTCATTGAATCATGTACTTGATTCATCATTACCTTGTCTACAAAATCACTTATGCTATAAGTTTCAAGATAAACAAGTTTGTCGGTTAATAACATCCTAATTATTTCATTATCATAGAATGCTTGAGTATCTGGATGTACAAAAGGGGCTACAAATGATAAATAACTATCTCTAGTATCTTCTTCCAAATGTCTAATTACACTAGTTGTTTCATTATTGAGTTGTTGTTGTTTATTCCTAATCATGGTAACTTCAATTAGCCAATTGATAACATCTGAATAAACATAAATATCTCCGTGATTACCCGGTGCATGAGAGATAGGCATTCCCAACGAATCCACTTTATAATTTGGCGCAATAATATGGTCTTTTCCGTATACTAAATACAGCAAAAGAGATAAATAAAACTCCAATTTCAATGGATCAGGAACATATTTAAACTCACGATCTTTATTTGCTACAAAATTTGCTAGTAATTGACCAATTTTTTCAATATCTATCTTGTATTCATCCACAACCTTCTTAAGTTTGATATGAACGTCTTCTTGGCTTTCTACAGTCCAACTTGCTGTTGTCTTTATTAACTGTTTTGAGTAAAGGATAAACTGATTAAAGAATAATTTGCGATCTGACTTTTGCTCCTCTGAAAAAACATAATCATTTGAAAAAATTTGTTCAATAAACTGCAACTTATCGTGGTTAATCATTATTCTTATTTTACCAGCATATTTTATAGAAATAAAACCAGTAATTTTGAGTAATCTTAGCACAGCATCAGGATAGTCTTTGGTAACTGTACCTATTTTGTTATTAACCTGGTACTTTTCCACAAGATAATCATAAACAGAATCATCATTGCTAAATGAGTTTGAATTGATTTCATTAATAAAATCATCCACATTTCCTTCTTTATTAAATAAAGATACGACAAACTGTTCATATGATAAAGTTTTATTGCTTTCGTTCAGTCTGATGAGTACATTTGTGATAAATTTGAAATAATTATAATCATTTGATACGTTTCTAAAAGGAGACTTTCTATTATAGATTGCTGCTTGTGTAGCAAATGCGATTTGATCATCAATTTCTTCTTTGACTAATAGTTTTGCAATATCAGAAATAATAAGTTTATCATTATAAGTTGCATAAAGAAAACCAAACTCAGATAAAGTTCTCACATATGTCCAAAATCTAGATGCATAACCCATAGGAAAGCCACCATCTGCTTTTCGTGTTAAGTTTACTTTCTTAACAGTCTTCTTTTGCTGTGCAATAGTCATTTGATTGAAATCTTGTCTTAATGCTGATACAATACCTTCTCTATATAAATGAGTGACTATTTCTAGTAGATTGTCATCATTTAAAACAGCATTCTCATATTCAATAAGAATGCTCAGTATTTCTTTATATCTTTCAGGGTTTCTAACAGCTGTCTCCAATGACATTTGTTTATATCTAGGCTTTTGTTTTACTATTTTTCTCGACATAAAATCCCCCACTCAATAATTCATAATTAAAACTTCTACGGTTTCCTTGATTGTGTTATCGTGGTAACTAATGTAGTTACTTTTGACCTGTTCTACTTTATATTTTTTTGCCCAGTCTATCAATAATCGATTTTCTTGTCCTTTATGAATAAAGACATTTGAAAGTGCAAATTTGACACCCATATCATTAAGTTTATCAATTACATTTAAAAGTTCGATTTCACTATCTTCAGTCCAACCTTTATTGTACTCACATGCGCTAATCAGATATGGAGGATCTAAATATACAAAATCATCTGACTGATATTCTCTATTTAATAAGAAATCTTTAAAATCTAAATTAAAGAATTTAACCTCATGTTTATCAATAAAATCAAAATAGACATTTAAAGCTTTGAAAACGTTCTTATTATAATCTACATTTCCAACAGGCAAGTTGAAATCTCCACTTCGATTAAATCTTAACATATGATTAAAACCATAAATTAACAGTAAATACAGAAACATATAGTTTTCTTTATCCTTATTGAAATCACTTCTTAATTTCATATAAGGCTTCTTATTAAATACTGCATAGTATGTTTTTTTATGTTTTTGCTTCAACTCGTCCGATACTGTATTACCAAGATAAGAAGCAGAAAATCCATATTCGATTATAATTTTTTCAAATTCCTGGAAAAACTTGACTCTATTGTTTTTATATGAATACAAGAAGTTATGAAGTTTAATCATATGTGTATTCTTGTCATTACCCACATAATGATCAGCTTTAGTGTTTAAAAATACACTCCCTCCACCAACGAAAGGTTCAATAAGCGTCTTATACTTTTTAGGAAAATGCTTTCTTAGTTGCGGCATTAATTTATATTTATCTCCAACATAAAAAAATGGTGATCTAATCATTTTGGTTCCTCACTTTCGTAACAAATAGCATCTCTTGATGATTATCCAATTCTGTCTTACCTGCATTAAAAGCTCTATGATTCATTGAAAAAATCTTTGTAGGACCTTTTCTATTTAGAACTTCAGTAATTTCTTCTAGAGTCATTTTATTCTTTGATGACTTACTTTTTGATGTATATGTATTATTATACGATACCACGATATATTTAGCTCTTAAATCAACTATCAGTTCATTAAAAAAATCTATCGCTTTGGTTTTGCAATATTCACTAACGTTTTCTGGTTCTGGTTTCAATGCTTCACCAAACAACTCCGGTTTATCCCACTTTGTAATAGTCTCAATAACATGATAAAATCTACTATACTGTCTGGAAGAATACGGTGGATCAATATAAACAATGTCTGCAGAAATTCTCCGAGCTAGTTTATTTGCATCTTCTCTGTATATTTTTACAGTACGATTATCTTCATCTTTAATAACTGGTGAGATCAACTCAAATTTAAAAGATGCTTTCAAGTTCTTAGCTTTTATAAAGGCATCATAGTGTCCTACCGTGTTTGCTGATCTATCAAAAGAATATATTAGTGATGTTAAAAGAATATAATACTCCATTTTTGTTAGATTTTTATGTCTGTTCTCAATATCATTTCGAATGTAATCAATCTTCAAAGCATCTTCCATAGAAAAGTACTTGTTTCCGTAGTTGTTTGTCACAAAATCTGGTTTTAGTTCATCCACATTCAAAGTTCTATATTTTTTTGCTATTTTGATTAACTTCTCATAATCATAACTTTTATTGCCAAAAAAACCATTATAAATTACTTCATTAGAATATAGAAAATCATTTATAATAAACTCTTTATAATCATCAAACATGGTATATGTTACTACACCAGTTCCAGCAAATATATCACAAAAAGATTCAGAGTCTTTACATTCTTCGATTATTATGTTCCTAATCCATTCAGATAGTTTACTCTTACTTCCAGTGTATCTCCTATTATTAATATTAAACGCCATATGTTCCACCTCGTTAATCTCATTTATATTGTACCATTAATACTAACATAATTAAACAGATAAATCCATCGAATTTGTCCATCGAATTAGTTTTATCATTTTCACGCAAAATCTTTCATAATCTGTACCATTTATTAGCTATCCTAGTTCGAATTTGAATCAGTGATTCCATTTTTACATCTGATTGAACACTCATGACTTTTAAGCTACTTAGTGAAACCAACTGTGTTAACACTTTTTGTTCTATTACATTTAATGTTTCGAAGAAATCATCATACTTCCTAATTATTTCATCTAGAATTTGTATTTCTTTATTGACAGCATCAATTTTATCCATCCAATATAGCAAGTTCTCGTCACCTTTTGAGTTACCAGACTTTGATCCGGAAAATTCATAAGATACTCCATTATAGCCTATAAACTTCATATTATAGAATCGAAGTTTCTCTTGAAGTTCAGGAAGCTTTCTTTTAGATCTTCTCACTTGATCTATCCATCTATAAAACGAGTCGTTTAAACCAGTCTTCGATTGATTCATGACTATTCTCCCTTCTTCTTTGGAACATCTCCAGATTGTTCATTAAAGACTTACGCATAAAGCTAAACTTATCTTCAATTGGTGTTTCAGTTCTTTTTGAATAACTTACAATATAATCAGTTGCTGCTAGGACATCATCGAATCCATATATTGATACTGCTTCATCAAAAAGCTTATTGTATTTACCAATTTCCAGTGTTCCATCTTCAATATATTGGCTTCTGATGATTGCTTTTGTGATGTAGTGATAATTAGGTAATGAATATACCCCTTTATCCTTTTTATCCTCTTTATCTCTTTCTTTTTTCTTTTCTTTTTCTTTTTGTGTACTTTTGTATGCAATAACCTCACTTGAAGTGTCATTATTGCTATCAATAACATCAGTTGAAATAGCATTACTGTTATCAATAACTGCGGTTGAACTCTGGTTATTGTCTACATTAACTTGTGGCGTTTTTTTATAGAAATTATTAAGCTCTAACATCGTATGTTGATCCAATAACCAATACTTCTGATGCTCAATCCCACGCCTGCGCCTTGTAGAAAGCGTAAACTGCCGCTGTATCGCTTTTGAAGTGAACACACCGACACTTAGTAATTCTTTATCGAATAGCCCGTTAGAACCGGCTCTTAAAATGATTTTTTCTATTTCATTCACACTTGGAGCCCAGGCATTACCAATACTCTTTATGAGTGCTTTTGCTGCTTGCTCTGTTGTCATCTCTAAAAAATAACCATGCGCATAAATCATTGTTAAAAGGCGGATGTATACCATCTCGCCCATGACACCATACATTAAATTTAAATCCGTTATCTTTTCATCTTCAAAGAAATTCACATCGAGTGGGAAGTACTGCAGTCCCATTTTGAACGGTCTCGCCATTATTTTAGTCCTTTCACATTACAAAAAGCATGCCATTTTTAGGTTTCTATCGATAGCATGCTTCTGTATGTCATTATCTTTTGTTTCCTGCATTTTCCATTTTCATAGCCCTGATACACACATTATCGGCGTAATAAATCATTATTTATTTTTGCTTGTTTTATGAAGCTCATCAATAAACTTTACGAGATTTTCTTTCGATACTCTCCACCCTGGTCCGATCTTAAATGCATGTAGTTTTCCTTTTTTGATATAGGTTGATAACGTTCTTCTTGATACCCTTAATATGTCTGCAACTTCTTCTAATTTGTAATAATCTCGTGTTGGTTCTTGACGCTTAGTTTCGTTTATCATCTTTTGCTCCCTGGTATTCTTTTAGTATGCGTTCAATAAATGTAATACCACTTCGGTATACATAAGTTCTTTGTGAGGTTACAGTACTCCCACCACTTACAACTTTGGCTTCAACAACTCTGAAATACTTCTTGTCACAATACTCCTGGTGTGGAACATTGGAATCATCTAGGATGCGTTTAGCTCTAAGTATTTTTAAGAGTTCAGTACTTTTTAGTCCATGATATCTAATAACTTCATGAACCATATCTAGGTCTGTCGCACTACCAGTACCTAGTAGACGATCAATATATTTAACTTTTGGTGCATTGAGTTTGAGCTGTGTTTCAACAACACTATGTCTAACTCTTAAATCCTCAAAATCTTCTAAAAATTTTAATGCAACATCTGGATCTTTAAATTCATCGACATTATATTTTTGGTATTTAATCAAATTTGGTAATACAGTACGGTATAACCAATCACTGATTGCTTCAGCATCAGTCTTGGTTGACTGAAACAAACAACTACTTAAATAGTCAGCAATTATGAAATACTTATTTTTAGAAGCTCCGTTTGAGTCTTTTACCTCAAGGGTTTTGACTGCATTTGATGGGATTCTAGAGCGAAAATCGTTGATATTTTTTATACCGTAAATATGGGTTAAATCTTTCAAGTTAAAACAGGGTTGATCATCAATGATCGCTGTTCGAACTTTCCCATACCGGTTGTTGTGAAACTCTTTGATCATAATTTATCCTTTCATTTCTTTTCAATTTTTAGTTGTCTTCATCTTCTTCTTGATTGAGTAGCTTTTGTGCAATTACGTGTTCATAAACATGCACACTCTTGATTTCCGCATGCATATAAATCTCTGTTGTTGCTGGATCTGAATGACGCATAATCTTTTGAGTGTCATCCTTGTTTGCTCCATATTGTCTTGCTAATGTTGCAGTTGTATGTCTTAAACTATGTGCTGTATGTTTATCATCATCAAATCCGATATCTCTAAGTAGATCCTTGATAATACGTCTAATATTTCTGGTTTTCATTCTTTGGCCTAAATACTTAGGTTTATGGTCAATAAATAACGGTTCATACTGGTCGCTTCTTTTCATGATGTATGTTTCAATTGCTTTATTCACTAAAGGCGAGAGTCGAACGAATGAACTCTTCGATGTTTTGCCTTTTCCATGAACATAGAGAATTTCACCGTCATCAATCACATTTAAATCACTAACATCAGCACGTTCAACTTCTACTGTCCTCATACCTGTTGTTAGCATAAGTAAAACCATAACATAATCTCTGTATTTAATGATGTTCTTATTTGAATTGATTTGAGCAAGTTTTAATAACTGTCTTGATTCACTTTCAGATAAATGCGCACGTTTAAACTTCTTTTCAATCTTTGGACTCTTAATCCCCTCCGATGGATTTGCTCCATGACCGTTCGTGTGATACCAACGGTAGAAATTTCGTACCACTACCAGGTGATACTTAATGGTCGTTTCTTCTAGCTTGCGTTTAAAAAGATAGTCTCGATAAGCCATAACGTCACTGCGAGTTGGTAAATCAGACAGTGTGTTGGCATAATCTACAAATTGCTGAAGGATCCTTTCATAGGATTGCTTAGTCGTCATACTTACATCGGCATCATCTAGATACTTTTTTGTAAGCAGCTTAAACCCTTCTTTTGATGACATCTTTTCACCTTTCTGTATCAAATTTTTGATTCTATGTTTTTTTTGAAAAACAAGATAAATGGTGATTATGTTACCATCTAATTTTTTTGTATTTCTTAATGCCATTAAGCTCTTCATATGAACTTAAATACAAGGCTTCTGCTTTTAGAAACTCTAGTGGTTCCACATGAAGCAATATGATTAGTTTAATCACTAACTCTATAGGCAGCCTTTTACCTCTTTGTCCGCCTTCAATTTGTCTGTAGTAGACTGCAGATACATCGAGTTCTCTAGATAAGAATTCAGCTGAATAACCCATTTTGTTGCGATAAACTTTAAGATAGTCACGGACTAATGGCACATGTGATTTCTGTTTTAAGTGCGTGGAATCCTCTTCATACATTCGTTAATGATTTCTCCTTTCTTGCACATTTCACCTGGTGCCTATGATTATAAGTAAAGAAAAGCATTCAAAAAATGACTTATATACTTATTTGATGAGTTGCAACAAAGAGAGTTATAACTTTCCTATGTTTGCATATTAAAGACGCATGCCGTGTTAATTATTGTATACAAAAACCTTGACCAAGCCACATTTGTTGCTCTATAATATAAATAGAAAGGTTAAACAGGTGAATAATGAACTATCAACTATTATCTGATGATGATTTTAATAATCTTTTCATTAGTGAAAACTTAAAAAGACTAAGACTAGCGAATAATTTATCTACTGTTCAAGTTGCACAAATAATAGGTAAATCTAGACAAGGTTATGTTAACTATGAGTCAGGTGCTAGAGAAATTAGTATTCATGATCTAATAACTCTGTCAGGTTTTTATAATGTCCGAGTAGATGACATTATTGGTAATCCCTATTCAAACAGAAACGAAAAGGCTCTAACATTTAGAACCTTTGAACATATAGAAGAAAAAATTGTACCGTCAGTTCAGATATCCATATCAACCATAAATGATGATATGATCGCATTTAAGAAAAGTGATCTTGAAATCGACTTCTTCTGGAGAACTCAAAAGAATCAAAAGAACCGTGTAATGTTATTTGAGTACTACGATCGAGTTTATGTCTCAAAAGTATATTTCAACAAAGACCATGGGGGTTTCTTTTTCATCAATGAAGAGCCTCTATACTTCACAAAAGCTAATGCTGAAAATCTTATCTTTAAAGGTGTATATGCTTCAACACTTAAAAAAGATTTAGTTATTGAAAACTTCTTCTAACGATTATGCACTAAGCATATAGTTTTGATTTTTATAATGTGATAAACTGATGTTGGTAAATCAGACGGTTGTTGTCATATGATCAAATTGACGATAGATCCCTTTAAAGGAATTGCTTAGGCGATTCCTTTTTTCTTTGCATCTATAATAAAAAATGAGTATTATTATCAGTCCAGAAATGAAGTTCAATATAGCTAAGTCAATCATAGTGAAGCTATTTAATCAAAAACTTATCACAATCGATGAATTCAGTATTATCATCAATAAGTTAGCGTCAGCCTATGGTATTACAAGTGATATTAGAAAAAGCAATGATTAAGTCACTAATGACTTGCTATTCATTGCTTTTTGAGTGATGTATATACTAACGAAAGGAGCGGTCAAAATATGAAAAACAAAACCGTAAGAATCATCCAACCAAAGACACATTACACTTTGGATCAAATCAATAATCCAATTACCAGAAAACGAGTATGTGCCTATGTACGAGTATCAACAGACAACTTAGAACAAAAAACAAGTTATGAAGCTCAACGAGATGAATATACACAACGAATTACAAAGAATCCAGATTGGATATTTGATGGCATTTATGCAGACGAGGGCATCAGTGGGACTAGCACAAAGAACAGAAAACAGTTTAATTTAATGATTGATAAAGCACGTGCTGGCCAAGTTGATATTATACTTACCAAGTCAATATCAAGGTTTGCAAGAAATACAGTCGATGCACTAAACTACATTAGAGAGTTAAGACAAATCAATGTAGAGATTATTTTTGAAAAAGAAAACATTAGTTCCCTAGATCCTAAAGTAGAGTTTCTTCTGACCATCATGTCATCAATGGCACAGGAGGAAGCCAGAAACGTATCAGAAAACGTCAAATGGAATGTTCAACGTCGTTTTAGAGAGGGTGTGCCTATTATCAACCATCAACGCTTCCTTGGATATACGAAAGATAAAAAAGGTGGAAACCTAGTGGTTGTACCTGAGGAAGCACAGATTGTTAAACTCATATTCAATTTATACATTAGTGGTGTTGGTCCAGCTAAAATTGCAGAGCAACTCATTGCAATGGGTGCAAAGACAGGTGCTGGTAAAACAGAATGGCGACTTTCAACAATTACAACCATTCTAAAAAATGAAAAATACATGGGTGATATGCTGCAGCAAAAAACGATTAGTGTTGACTACCTGAGTCACACAAGAGTAAAGAATAAAAATCATGCACCTACTTATTATACAGAAAACAGTCATGAGGCAATCATCGATAGAGAAACATTCGAACTAGCTCAACGCATCAGAAAAGATAGAGCTAAGGTTAGAATTGGTGAAGATAAGAACCTCTCAAAATATAGTAGAACATATCCTTTAACAGCAATGATTATATGCAGCGAATGTGGTCGAACGCTAAAAAGACGTTACTGGAACTACGGTAAACCATCACAAAGGGTGATGCAACAGTGTGGTAGCTACATTGAGGGTAAGGCAAATTGTAATGCAAAGGCAAGTCGTCAAGATCTTATTGAAGCAACCACAATCCACATGCTAAACAAAGTCTTCTTAAAAGATCTAGATATCATGTCAACCATTCAAAGGGTAATTAAATCAACCATCAAGGTTGATGATGTTGAAAGTATCATTGAAAAGTTAACATTAGAAAGAGACGAAAAGGAAATAGCATTATCCAATCTAATTGATACAAAGGTAAAAACACCAGATATTCCAGAATCAATATTTAATGCCAAGTATAGAGAATACTCCGATCGCCTTAAAGTTCTAACAGCTGAGATTAACAAGCTTGAACTTGAACACGTAAAAAATTACGACACCAAAAAACGTATGGATAAAATCAATGAAATTTTAGGTAAAAAGAATTTAGTCATCGATGAACTTGATTCAGAGATATTAAGTACATTCATCTATAAAATGATATCAGTCAGTCCAAATGAGATCGTATACTGTATTGCTGGAACCAAGAATTATTCAGACAATGATTTCAAAGAACGACGTTTTGAGTTCTTAAAAACTGAACCAATCATTGTGGAAACATATCACGCACCTGATGGCTTAGCTAAGATGTTATACCGGGTTGTAGTGATATAATTTTTAGGTATATAAAATATATGGAGGTTACAACTACCCTATAAATTATTTGGAGGTAGGCCTCCATATTTTTTATAGGCGGATTTTATTGTTTAAAAATAAAAGAATCTCACTTATAATTAAAGTTAGCCATAACAATGATTATAAGGAGACTCTATGCATAATAATATTATACAACTATTATTCTTAGATTCAATTAAAAATAAAATAGAAACACTTGACACTTTTAGGTCAGACAACAAGCTTTATATTCATATTAAACTTATTAAACAAGATATCTTATGTTCAACATGTCATTGTACGACTAAGTTTCATAGTTATAGAATGAAGCATATTAAATACGGTATTAGTAATCATGAACCCTATATAATTGAATACAACTCCAGACGATATAAATGTATCTCCTGTGGCAAATATCAATCAGAACCCAATCCATTTAATAAAAAACATACGAATTTATCTACCATGACTAAACACTCTATTTTAGAAAGTATTAAACAACCTAATCGCACATTTACAGATGTAGCAGCCCAACATCATATTTCCACCCAAAGTGTGATTAATATATTTGATCAAGCTGTAGATGCTCGACGTCTAAAACTTGGCAGAACAATCTGTATGGATGAGGTATTCATTAGTAAAAAACGGAAATCACCTTATGCCTGTGTGTTATATGATTTTGATTCTAAAAAGATTATTGATATCATACCAACTAGACATAAGCACTATTTGAATCAGTACTTCTTACGCATACCAATCGATGAAAAAGACCGTGTAAACGTCTTTATCATCGATATGTGGGAAAGTTATAAGGATGTTATTCAAAAAGTATTTCCTAAAGCATTAATCGCTGTGGATTCCTTTCACGTCATAGCAAACCTCAACAGAGCAATGGATCGGATTCGAATTAATACCATGAATAAATTTAAATTAGAACGTAGTAAACTTATTAATAATGACATGTATTATTACATGTTAAAGAAATTTCATTTCTTCTTTAAGATAGATTTAGACCGTCTAAGAGATTTTAAGCCCGTTTATATAGCTAAATTAAATGCCTACTGGGATAAGCAAACCATTCTTAAGTATTTATTGGATATTGATGATACCCTAGCGCGATGTTTTAAGTTAAAAGAAAAGTATCGTTACTTTAATTTAACAGCCGAATATCACTCCTGTGGTGAAACATTAGATGAATTGATTGATGAATTTAAATCAAACCCAATCAAAGAATTTAGAGACTTTGGTCGAATGCTTCAAAACTAGAAAGTAGAGATTAAAAATTCCTTTATAACTTCTAGAGGCAGACGTATATCTAATGGACCTATTGAATCTACAAACTCTAAAATAAAGACTATTATCAAAGCCTCTAATGGAATTAGAGACTTTAGAAGATTAAGAAACAAAATTATGTATTCCATCAACAAGGATACACCACTTAAAAACTAAATTCAATAAAAAGAACATAGTTATGGCTATACAAAAAGGAGGTACCTCCACATCTTAGATAGGTGTGGTGTACCTCCATATTTTTGATAGGCCTATATGGATTAAACCTCCATATTATTTAAAGGGCCTTTATATAAATCTTATTTATTTTTAATTGCATCGATCGGTTTTTTATTTGCTGTTTTAAGTACTGGTAGTGCACTTGATATAAATCCGATACTTAACGAAATTATCATTAGTAATATAATTTGTTTTATACCAAAATCAAATAATGTAGTTTTTAAATTAAGTGATTGAATCATCGTTTTATTTAGTAAATCAGAAACAATTATTGTACCAATAATAGAAATCATTAAATTAATTAAAGAAATCATTAATGTTTCTTTAGAAAAGACACCTAAGACATCTTTACTACTTGCACCAATGGCACGTAATATGCCTATTTCTTGCTTTTTATAGGCAACACTAGAACTCATAAAGCTAAACATTAAAAGCCCTGCAAATGAAGCCATAATTAGTGCAGTGTAAAAGAAAAATGTTTGCATACTATATATATTTTCACTTAAAAAAACTAAATAGTTAACATCTGCATCCATAACCTCAAAACGGTAGTCTTGTGACTTATCCATGTTTTCTTCAATCATTTGATAAAAGTTTTTCTTTGTTAAAGTTTTTGTAGGTGTTATTAGACTAAAATATTTTGCATCTGGCTTAACTACTATTTCATCAAATTTGGTATCACTTACATAAAATGTTGACCTGCTAGCATCACTAGAATAGCCGATAACTCTAAATTCTTCATAAATAACATCACTTCCATTATTAACCATATTAATATTCATTGTATATGTAATTGGTTCGAAATTATCTAAATAATACTTAATTGATAGGGCAGAAATTAACTTTTGATCATCTTGAGTTAAAACTTGTGAGCCTAAAGAAAGATAGATTATATCTTGTTTGAATTCAACCGGGATTGATTCAAGATTTGCGTATTGCGGATAATATATATCTAAAAGTGCTGTTGCCTCATCATAGTAATTACTTAATACATAATTTAGTCCAATGTCATGCTTAATGTCAAGACCCATTATTTGATTTGCAATGTATTCCATAGTATTTTGATCAACTACAATGTCTAAAGGTGTTTTATCATTTACTGATGAATCTTTAAAAGTGACGATATCACTTAAATTAAGTTCACTTATTTTATTTATGTAGCTAAAAAATACGTTATTTGTTAAACTCGTGTGGATGAGTACTGATGATGTATTTTTGCTTTGAAATTCATTTACTTTTTGTGTTATGCCTTTACCCAAAATAAATAGTCCTGCAGGTGATTTATCCATAAATTCCCTAAACTCCCAGTATAAATTTCCTGATATACTTTCGTTTCTTGGATGATTTTTTAATGTTTCATATTTAGATAAGTCATATTTATAATCCATGACACCGGAAATTGTAAATTCAAAATAACTAGATGAAATTGTTTTTCCTATTATATCTTCTGGTGTATCAATTTCAAATTTATTATCTGATTCATCAATATATCCATATGTCTTAAACTGTTCAAATAGATACATCGGGATAACTACTTCTTCTAAATTGCTGGGTAATTCACCTATAAGTTCATAATTAGTATTATCAAGAAACTCTTTATCCGCTTCAATATATTGTCTTAAACCATCATAATCATAATATGTCATATCATCGTGTTTTGCATCTATAAAAGAACTATAAAACAATCGAATGTCTTCATAAATAGGTAAAAATGTTTGATTTTCATATTTAGATTCTAATAATAATTTTTGATTATTATTCATTATCTCCGGATTATAATATACCCAGTCTCCAACTGATTTTTTTGCATAACCTAATACAATTGTTTCGTGTCCATTATCAATAATTGATTGGTATGACTTATTTCTAGCATCATAATTTGAAAAGGTATCAACAACACCAAACATAATGAGTGCAATTGAGGATAATATAATCGAAAATATTAATCTTAGCTTTTTATGTGATAAGGCATTAAGTGCCATTGAAAATGATGCTTTTAATGGAAGTTTTGATTTAATCAGTTCAAATTCTTCAGTACTTTTATTAATTAAAGATTCATCTGTCGATTCAAAACCATCATGGAATTTACTTGATTTATTTAACTTAATACTTGTAAGATTGTCTTTATCTTTCAAGTAGTTGTTAATAATCTCTAAATCATTGGGCGTTAGTTGATATTTGGGTTTTATTAAGATACCTTCATTTGTAATCTTAATTGGTTCATTTTCTTCTACTGTTTTTCCTGTATAGGTAATATCGTAGTCGATTTTACCATCTATAAAATGAATCATTCTATCAGCATATTTTCTTGCAAATTCTAAGTCATGTGAGATAACGATAACTAATCGATCTTTAGATAATTTTTTTAATGTTTCTATTAGTTGTGTTCCTGTTGTACTATCTAGTGCTCCAGTTGGTTCATCTGCTAAAATTATTTTAGGATTTTTCACTAATGCTCTTGCAATAGCAACTCTTTGTTTTTGACCTCCGGATAGTTCATTAGGATTTCTTTGACCTAAGCCTTCTATATCTAAGTCTTTTAATAATTTGTTAACACTCTCATCATCAACTTTTTGACCTTGTAGTGCAAGTGCTAGACCAATATTTTGAGATACATTAAATTCATCTAGTATATTGTATTCTTGAAAAATAAACCCTACCATCGTGTTTCTATATGAATCGAAATCTCTTTGTTTAAAGTCGTTACTTGATTTATTATTAATGATTATATCGCCTGAATCATATATATCAAGACCACCAATTAAATTCAGTAAGGTTGATTTTCCGCTTCCTGATTTTCCTGTAACAAAAACAAGACCAGTTTGACCAAAAACTATGCTTACATCTTTTAAAGCATGGACTTCCACACCTTTTTTCGTGGCGTATTTTTTATATATATTTTTTAATTCTAACATTCATTTTATCCCCCATGTGCAGATTTTCAACGTTATTATTATAGCATATTATTATATAAAGGGCCTAATTTTTTAGCAAAAAGATGTTCTCACACTCAAGAAAATATATGCTTAGAGCATAGTTTGATGTTTCCACATTGATTTCGATATGTTTCCACATTGGGCAAAAAGTAAAAAAGAAGTATTTAACCCTGATTTAAGAGGTTAGATACTTCTTCTATTATTATATGAATGGCTTTGTTAAGCTGTTTTTAAAGAAAGCAATACGATGTTTTCAACGTGGTATGTTTGTGAAAACATATCTACAGGCTGGACTTTAACAATTTGATAACTGCCTGATAATTGTCTTAAATCTCTTGCTAATGTTTCAGGATTACATGAAACATACACCATTTTCTTCGGTTTAATTTGAAGGATGCTATCAACAAATGCTTTATCAAGCCCTGCTCTAGGTGGATCTACAACAATCGCATCTAAGGATTTCTTATCATTTGTCAAATACTGTATGTATTCTTTGGCATCCATGGCAATGGTTTCAAAGTTTGTAACTTTATTAAGTTGTGCATTTTTCTTCGCACTCATAACTGAATCCGGGTTAATTTCTACTGCTAATACTTTTTTGACGTAATCAGATAAAATAATCCCGATTGTCCCCACACCAGAATATGCATCTAAAATAATGTCGGTTTTCTTTGATTCTAAGAAATCAATCACTTTTTGGTATAGAACTTCGGTTTGTTCGCTATTGACTTGATAGAATGTTTTACTGCTGATTTGAAAACGTTTATTGAGTAAAACATCCTCAATAAAGCCTTTTCCATGTAATACTCTTTCTTGATCACCTAGTACAAAAGATGTATCCTTAGGATTAACGTTATGAACAATGGACGTGATATAAGGATGTGCTTTTAATAAATCTTTAACGAGATTACCTCTTCCTGGGAAAACGTTAGAAGGTGTGACTAAAATAACCAGAACTTGGTTTGTCTTTCTACTACGTTTAATCATTACGTGACGAATGATTCCTTCTTTTGTATCTTCATTATAAGGCATCAATTTGTGCTTTTTCATCAGCAATTTGATGGTATTAACGATTTCATTGGACACTTCATCTTGAATATCACAATTGGTCGCATTCACAATCTTATGCGTGTTTTCTTCATAAAATCCGGCAACAATCTTACCTTTGTTTACTCCAAATACCATTTGAATCTTATTTCTGTAGTTATAAGGTAAGTTAGATCCAATAACGGGTAATACTTCTGTCTTAATGGATTCTTTCTCTAAATAAAAACCTACTAACGTTGATTTTAAATCAAGCTGTTTAGCATAACTGATGTGTTGAAGTTGACATCCACCACATACATCATAAATTGGGCATTTAGCTTTAACTCTATCTGGATTACTTGATAATCTCTTTTCGATACGTATGCCTTTTTTGGTGACATCCACAAATGCTTCTTCTCCCATCATAAGATTTGGAAGCAAATAAGTTTTATCTAGTGTAATAACTGCATATCCTTCTGGGGTCATTTTTTCTACTTTAATTTTTTGCATATAGGGTCCTTAATACTCGTAGTGAGTGTTTTTAATTTATTCTATGATATTGAGAAGCTTTTTTTGGTTTAAATAACGCGCTAGATTATCACTAAGAAGTGAATGTAACCTATACATCATATTTGGGCTTGATGGCGCATTATGAGGCGTTAGGTATACATTATCCATTTCCCATAATGGCGATTCTTTTGGAAGTGGTTCAGGTGTCATTACATCTAGGGCAGCACCCCTCATTAAGCCTTTTGATAATCGCTCAATTAACGCATCCTGGTCAACTACTTCACCTCTACCTACATTAATGAATACAGCGCTTTTCTTCATTAGTGATAATCGTTTTTGATCCAGTAAATGATAGGTTTCTTTTGATAAAGGAAGCGTGTTGATGACATAATCTGATTCTCTAAGCAAGGTCTCTAGTCCTTCTTGTTCAAAATAGGTCTCATCGAAGGCCTCATGTTTAATTGGTCTTTGACGGTAACAGAGTGTTTTCGTTTGAAATGCTTTTAATCGCTCATTCGCATGAACGGCTAGGCTGCCAGAACCTAAGAATCCGATGGTTGAACCATAGATTTCTGGTTCTTCTTGGTGCGGTAACCATTCTTTATCATGCATTTGCTTAATGTATTTTTTTACATTTCTATTAATCACTAGCATTTTTGTAATAATGTCTTCAGCGATTGTGATAGAATAAACGTCTTTTGCGTTGGTAAGTGTGATTTTTCTTTCTTTAAGTAGAGCTAAATCGATTTGATTATACCCTGCGGTTGATAGTTGAATCCACTTTAAGTTAGGCAATTGATCGATGAATTCTTTCGTTACTTTAAAAGGTGAAAGAAAGCATGCCTCCACATTAGGATTAGGTTCAGTCACAAAAATGACTTCTGAGAAGTTTTGTTTCATTTCTATAAAAAATGGATTTTTACTTACAAATTTATCAACATAAATAATCATGACTAACCTTCTTTCTTTTGTCCTATTATTAATCATTATTAGTATACCATATCTAGGTGTTTTCTTTCTTATCTTATAGGATTTTGATATACTTATATTGGAGGCGATGATATGAAGATTGGATTTATTGGCGGAGGCATTATGGGCTTACCGATGGCCAAAAACTTGAGTAAGGCTGGGTTTGATGTAACACTATACAACCGTACCTATTCAAAAATAGAACCTTATAAAGATGAAATTAAAATTACAGATAATATCAAAGATGTTATAGAGGGTAAAGATATTATATTCACGATAGTAGGATACCCAAGTGATGTACTAGAACTTTATAAGACAATTATGCCATTATGTAAGAAAGATGCCATTTTGGTGGATATGACCACTTCTTCACCAAAACTCGCAAAAGAACTTTATGAAGAAGGCAAAAAAATGGGATTACACCTACTAGATGCCCCTGTAACAGGTGGTGATTTAGGGGCAATCAAAGGGACTTTATCCATTATGGTGGGAGGAGACTTTGAAACCTATACTAAAGTGGTTCCTTTCTTGGAAGTTATGGGTAAAACCATCACTTATATGGGCGCTTCTGGTAACGGACAAATGATGAAACTAACGAACCAAATAGCGATTGCAGCAAACATTGTCGGAATCGCTGAGAGTCTAACGTTTGCCAAGGATAATAGTCTTGATTTAGATAAAGCGCTAGCTGTCATTACAGGTGGTAGTGCTAATTCTTGGCAAGGTGCAAACAACGGACCAAAAATGATTATTAAAGATTATAAACCGGGATTCTTTATTAAGCATTTCATCAAAGACTTAAGACTTGCCCTTGATGAAATGAAAACTGACCTTCCGATCCTTAAATATGCTGAAGGACTCTATGCTAGGTTAAACCAGTTAGAACTTGGTACTCAAGCCATCATTGAGTCCTATATTAACAAATAACTTAATACATACATAAGAAAAAAGAAGACTATTTGATATGATACCTCTAAAGTAGACACAGGAAATAATATAAAGAAATATATATTATTACTGTTAATACTTGGAGGTATTTTATTTTGAGAAAAAACAAACGATTAAGTTATGAAGAAAAATTACTTATTTGCACGATATATGAGAAAGGCGAAGGGTCACTTAGACAGTTAGCAAGTCAGTTTGGCGTAAGCAAAAGCGCAATAGAGGTACTGATTTTCAAATATAGTAAGTTTGGTGCTGAAGCATTACGTATGCAAGGTATGAATCAAAGTTATACTGAAACATTAAAAAATGAAGTTGTTGAATCATATAGGAATGGTGCTGGAAGTTATTAT
>NZ_JAFBBG010000012.1 GCF_016907055.1 Paracholeplasma morum | reverse complement strand
GGTCACCTTGGCTTTCAGTAGAGTGCAGAAACGTGTATGAATACACCTTTATTATAACATTATTTATTATGTTTTGTAAATATAAAATAAGTCAATTCATCCCACCACCTATAGAGGTAGGGGACTTCTTGATTGGGGTGTTAAAACGATAGTTCATCGATATATTTAATCAGTATTTTACCATAAAAACATGTAATATTATAGTTTATAAAACAAAAAAGCTTCGATATTTGAGGCGAATGCTAATTCGCTTATATATCAAAGCTTTACTTATTGAATTGGTGGAGATGAGGGGAGTCGAACCCCTGTGCAAAGCCCTAAACAATGATACTTTCTACATGTTTAGTCAATCAGTTAAATTCATCTAGGAGACATAGATTGACATATTTCTCATAGACTAACCTTGTTAATTCGTTTAGTCGCTTAAGGTGGCAGCAGCTAAATATATCTTACTGAGTTGTACCGCGTCTAAGTCGTAAGAATACTTAGAGTAGGCTCGCACTTTTTCTTAAGCAGCGAAAGCTAAATTTTGGTTTCCGGTTATTTAGAACCTCGTGTGTTTTTACTTGCACCACCAAGACATGCTTATATCATTTTCAAAACCCTGACGAATCCAGAAAACATCCCCAGCAAAAGCATTATAGTCTATTTAATCGTATAAATCAATCAAATCATGTTATTAATCCCTTGTTATTTTAGAAGGGATAAAAGTAGAAGATTATTGTTAGAAAAAAATATCTGTTACTTTTTGATTGACATCTTTTTGAATTACTATATAATAGTATTGAATTTGGTTTATAATTGCTTAACCTAAAGTTTAATTATACTAAACATAAGAAAATGTAAGCATACCACTAAGCCATTTAAAGATTTTTTGTTTAATCTTGATAAACAGTGGAGGATAACATGAAAAAAGTAATCGAATTAAAAAATGTAACCAAGGCTTTTAGTAGCCAAGTGGTACTAAAGGGGATAGATTTAGACATCTATGAAAATGAGTTTGTGACATTACTAGGTCCTTCTGGATGTGGTAAAACAACAACTTTAAGAATTATTGGTGGTTTTGAAAAACCTTCTAAAGGTGAAGTTTTATTCAATGGCGTTTCGGTGGTAGATTTACCTCCACATAAAAGACCAACGAATACGGTGTTTCAACGCTATGCTTTATTTCCACATCTTGATGTGTATGAAAACGTTGCTTTTGGACTTAGATTAAAACTGAAGAAGTCAAAGCTTTCCAGTAAAGAAAAAGAAGCAGAGATTGAACGTAAAGTATCTAAGTATCTTCAAATGGTTGGTTTAGTGGGCTATGAGAAAAGAAGCATTAATAAGCTTTCTGGTGGGCAACAACAACGTGTTGCCATCGCACGTGCGCTAATTAATGAACCAGAAGTACTATTACTAGATGAACCACTTGCTGCACTTGACTTAAAACTTAGACAAGAAATGCAATACGAACTTAAAGAGATTCAACGCAATGCAGGAATTACCTTTATCTTTGTAACTCATGATCAGGAAGAAGCGCTAACGATGAGTGATAAGATTGTTGTAATGAATGATGGTGAGATCCAACAAATAGGAACACCTGAGGATATTTATAATGAACCAATTAATAGATTTGTCGCTGGGTTCATCGGTGAATCAAACATCATTGAAGGCATTATGAAAGATGATTATCTAGTTCATTTTGATGGTAAGGATTATGTCTGTGTTGATAAAGGGTTTAAGCGAAATGAAGAAGTGGACATTGTCCTACGTCCTGAAGATTTAGATATTGTTGCACAAGGCGAAGGCTTTATTGATGGGGTGGTTGATTCGATCATCTTTAAAGGTGTTCACTATGAAATTGATGTTAAGACCAAAGACCGTTTATATACCATTCATACGATAAAGTATCACGAAGAAGGCTCTGACGTATCCATCATTTTTGACAAAGAAGATATTCATGTCATGGAGAAGTGGTAATATGTTTAGAAACCCTGTATACAAGGAGAAAAGTCCTAAAAAGAAGCTCACAATTAATTCGACTCAGTTAATGGGTATTCCTTATTATGGTGTATTGATTGCACTCATTTTAATTCCAGTAATTCTGATTGTATTCTATGCAGTTACTGAAAGGGTAAATGACCTTTTCATCACGTTTTCCTTAACTTATTTCAGACAGTTTATAAATGAACCAGCGTTCATTAAAACCATGTTTGATTCAATCAAACTTGCGGTTTATACAACGGTTGTTGCTTTAATGATTGGGTACCCTACAGCTTACTTAATCACGAAGACAAAGAAGAAAACCCAAAGCTTACTTATATTAATTTTAACTGCCCCTATGTGGGTAAATATGTTATTAAGAACACTCGCGTGGAAACAACTTTTTGAAATGTTTAATGCCGATTTACTCGGCACAGATTTCGCGATTATCACAGGGATGGTTTATGTATTCTTACCATTCATGGTGTTGCCTATTTACACCGTTTTATCAAAGATTGATCCCAAACTTTATGAAGCTGCAGATGATTTAGGGGCTTCTAAGGTAGAGACATTCTTCAAGGTGACATTACCCCTTTCAATAAGTGGGATTTTATCAGGAATCACAATGGTGTTACTTCCAGCAGCAACCACGCTAGTTATTCCTAAATACTTAGGTAAGAATCGTTATCTTATTGGTAACTTAATCGAAAATAGGTTCTTACAGTTTGGAGATTGGGGTTATGGGTCTGCAATTGCAATCATCCTTTCAGCACTCATCATGGTTCTTGTATACTTAACAAGAAAACTTGATAGAAATCCGGAGGCAAAAGAATGAAAAAACTTCATAAGCCACTGGCAAAAGGATTCATGGGGTTATTGTTAGTATTCATATACGCACCAATCGTATCCTTAATTGTATTCTCATTTAATGAAAATAAGAGTTTAACCAATTGGGGAGGTTTCTCCTTAAAATGGTATACGAAACTCTTTGATTCAACAGACATTATGACAGCAGTCGTAATGACCCTATTAATCGCAGTATTAGCGACACTGATTTCAACTGTGATTGGGACGTTTGCGGCAATTGCTTTAAGTAAGTCAAAAAAACTGGTAAAAGATATGGTTTTAACGGTTAACAACATTCCTATCGTTAACCCAGAAATTGTTACCGCAGTTGGGTTATTGTTATTGTTTGTAAGCTTTCAAATAGATAGAGGCTATACAACAATGTTATTGGCTCATATAGCGTTTTGTACCCCTTACGTCATCATTACGGTTTACCCTAAGGTTAGATCATTAGATCCTAACTTAGCAGAAGCCGCGAACGACCTTGGGGCAACCCCACTACAAGCTTTAAGAATGGTCATACTACCTGAGATTAAAGTGGCTGTGGTTGCTGCTGCCGCAATCGCATTTACGATGAGTTTTGATGACTTTGTTATTTCGTATTTTACTGCAGGTTCTGCAACCAATATTAGCATTTATTTATACACGTTAAGACGCGGTGTTGAACCGACGATCAATGCGTTATCGACCATCATCATTTTGGTCATTGGACTTTTAGTTACTTATCGGTTCTTTAAGTCAAGCGAAGAAGAGAAAAAGGAGATTGATTAATGAAAAAAATTATTGCATTATTAGCACTTGTGCTCACTGGTGCCACTTTATCAGGGTGTGGTATTGTTAGATCATTTACCTGTTCAAGCAAAGAAAAACTAGCTTTATTTAACTGGGGCGAATATATTGATCCAGACCTAATTAAAGCATTTGAAAAAGAAAATGATGTATGTGTAAACATGTCAACATTTGATTCGAATGAGTCAGCCATCACAAAGATGAAGACTCAATCGTTTGACTTAATTATTCCAAGTGATTATGCGGTTGAACAAATGGTTGAAGAAGATTTGATTGCTGAAATCGACTGGTCAAAAATCACAGATTTCGATAAAGAAACAGAATTAGCTACAGGCTTAGTTTCCATTCTGGAAAACGTAGATTTTGACATTCTAAAATATGGTGTACCTTATTTCTGGGGTAATGTTGGTGTTTTATATAATAAAGACAAAGTCTCATTAGAAACCCTAGAAGCAAAAGAGTGGGAAATATTCAACGAGGATTTAGAAGTCGCATTCTATGACTCTTCTAGAGATGGCTTTATGGTTGCCTTAAAAACATTAGGGTATTCTATGAATACTACAGTAACTTCTGAATTAGAAGAGGCAGAAGCATGGCTAACTGCTCTTGCTAAGAAGGACAATGTTGTATTCCTAACTGATGAAATCTTGGATGACATGGTTAAACTGACTTATGACATTGCTTTAACGTATAGCGGTGATGCAATCTATTTAATGAGTGAACAAGAAAAACTCGGATTCTATGTACCAAATAGCGGAACCAACGTTTGGGTAGATACCATGGTGATTCCTAAGAATGCGAAGAATGAAGATTTAGCATACAAGTTCATTAATTTCATGCTTTCTTATGATTCACAAAAAGCGAATACAGAATACGTTATGTATACAACTGTAAGAAAAGATCTATATGAAGAATTGATTGTAGAAGGCTCTGACTTCTATGATTATGTAGAGGCTTATAACGTCGTTATTCATGAGAATGATGAAGTTTATGGCTTTAATTCAACAACCAAAGCTATCATGAGCGATGCTTGGGCAAGAATAAGAGTACTTTAATAGTGGGGATGCAACTTGCATCCCTTTTCTTTTGATTTTGTTATGTTTAGAAAGCCTATATACTATGTATATTGTGCTATAGGATTTACAATGTTTATGGTAAAATAGTATAGAATTGAGGTTTTATTATGGAAAAAACAAAACATGAACTACGTGTTGAAGCAATGCATTTGCTTTATCAACAAGATTTACGCGAAGATTTAATCGTTGAACCATTTAAATTAGGGTTCGAACTATATCAAGGGGTAATGGACCACTTGAGTGAAATTGACACACTTATCAAAGACAACCTTTTCAACTATTCAATTGAAAGACTTTCTTTCGTCGACCGCGCCATTATTAGACTGGCTGTATACGAAATCAAATATACCGATACACCAAATCCGGTAGTCATCAATGAGGCAGTTAGACTTACTAAAAAGTTTTCAAACTTAGATGATGAGAAACAAAGTGCGTTTACCAATAAACTACTAGACACAATAGCCAAAAGAGTAGGGTGATTCTATGCAAGACGTTAGATATCTAACCGTCAGTGCTTTAACGAAGTATTTAAAAAACATCTTAGAGAATGATACCCATTTAAGACAAATATACATCAAAGGTGAAATCTCGAACTTGACCAAACATTCTAGAGGTCACTACTATTTCACACTTAAAGATGATAAAGCTCAAATTCGCGTAACCATGTTCGCGAATTATGTGATGAAGCTGAATTTCAACCCAAAAGATGGGGATAAAGTCAAAGTTTTAGGCGCAATGAGTTTGTATGAAGCTGGTGGGTCTTATAACATTAACTGTTTCCAAATGGAAAAAGATGGTGTTGGAGATCTCTTTTTGGCTTATGAAAAGCTTAAAAATGAACTTCAAGAAAAGGGCTATTTTGACCCATCTAAGAAAAAACCAATCCCTGCTTACCCTAAAGCCATTGGCGTAGTAACCTCACCTACGGGCGCGGCCATTAGAGACATTATTCATACAATTGAACGTAGATACCCATTAGCTAAACTTATCTTATACCCAGCGTTAGTTCAGGGTGAAGGAGCTAAACAATCGATCTCTAGCCAGATCAAAAAGGCAAATGACGATAAACTCGTTGACACTTTAATCGTTGGTAGAGGCGGTGGGTCTATTGAAGACCTTTGGGGATTCAACGAACTGGAAGTCGTGCTTGCAATTTATCAATCAGAAATTCCAGTGATATCCGCAGTTGGACATGAAACAGACTTCACTTTAAGTGATTTTGTTTCAGATTTAAGGGCACCAACCCCTACAGCAGCTGCAGAGCTTTCAACCCCAAATATCATCGATATATACGAACTGGTTAATAACTACCGAGATACGTTAACCAAGGTAATGAACTCATACATTCAAAACCAAAGTATGAGGTTAATGAACTTAGATGAACGCTTGAGCAATGCCTCACCTAAGTCCCATATCATCAAACTAAAAGAACGCTATGAAAATAATGATTACTTGTTGAAACGTAATTACTTATTACAGCTTGAACGTAAAAAAGAAAGACTAACTTACTTAGATTCCAAACTAAAATCATTTGATATATCTCATTTAATCAAGCTGAAACGTGAAAAATTAAGTCTTTTGGATGGGTCTTTATCTAGAAATGCAACTTATCTAATCGAAAAGAAAAACAACCAATTTGGATTATTGGTAGATGCTTTAAAACACTTAAACCCTTTAGCCTTAATGGATAAAGGATATACTTATACAACTAAAGATAACAAACGAATAGAGTCCGTCAATGAGTTATCCATAAACGATACACTCATTACCCGAGTTAAAGACGGACAAATCCATTCGGTTGTTACTAAGAAGGAGACACTATCATGGAAAAAATGAGTTTTGAACAAGCCATTCAAGCTTTAGAGAAAACCGTTAAGGCACTCGAAAACAAGGACATCGCTTTAGATGAAGCTGTAAAACTTTACAATGAAGGTTTAGCGCTATCTAAACTATGTTATGAGTTATTAACTGAATCTGAAAAACTAGTCGTCAAAGAAATGAAACCGGAAGGCGAATTAGACTTTAGTCTTGAATAAACCTATGGAATTAAAAGACATTAAAGACCCTGCATTCTTAAAAGAACTATCGATGAAAGAATTAGAAACCCTAGCAGAAGAGATTAGGGTCTTTTTGATAGAAAATATCTCCAAAACTGGGGGGCATTTAGCCTCTAATTTAGGTGTGGTTGAATTAACGATTGCGATGCACTACGTGTTTGACTCTCCTAAAGACCCCTTTATCTTTGATGTTGGACATCAAGCCTATACCCATAAAATCCTTACCGGTAGGGCTAAAGATTTTTCAACTTTAAGACAACATCGAGGCTTATCAGGTTACATTAATTACGATGAATCAGAACATGATTTATGGGAATCCGGTCATGCAGGGACTTCAATCTCTGCGATGCATGGGTTCTTAAAAGCTAAAGAACTCAAAGGTGAGTCTTGTGACGTCATTGCGTTAATTGGTGACGGCTCTGTTACATCAGGTATGAGCTTTGAAGCACTTAACCTCATCGGTTCAGACCCAAACCATAAAGGCATTATCATCCTTAACGATAATAATATGTCTATTTCTAAAAATGTCGGATCATTGTCTAAAGTCCTTACCTCACTTAGAGGCAATAAGTTCATTAGTAAGACAAGAAGACTATTAGAAAAAATATCCCCTAACTTTGTATATAAAGTCTATAGACGCCTAAAAAGAGTTTTTAAAGCATTCTTCCAAGCGAATAATGTCTTTGAAGATCTAGGGTATGTATACATCGGTCCAGTCAATGGAAATTCGATGAAAACAATGATTAAGACATTGAAAATGGCTAAAAAAATGAAAAAGAGCGTTGTGATTCACGCAGTTACTGAGAAGGGTAAAGGCTTTGAAGTAGCTGAAATGGACCGTAAAGGCACTTATCATGGTGTATCGCCATTTGACTTAAATACAGGTGAAATGGTTAAAAAAACTCAAGCAGGGTATGCTTCTTTTAGTGAAGTTATCAGCGAAGCAATGATAGAACTACAAAAAGAGATGAATACATTTGTAGTGATGCCAGCCATGCTTGTAGGTACTAAATTTGAAAAATTCTATAGTTTATACCCAGACCGTCTAATCGATGTTGGGATTGCAGAAGAACACGCAGCTACCATGGCAAGCGCCATGGCTAGAGAAGGTATTAATGTGTTCTTACCCCTATATGCGACATTCGCCCAACGAGCTTATGACCAAATCATGAACGACATCGCTAGATCAAACACTAAAGTCATCTTTGGTATTGACCGTGCGGGGTTTGTTGGTGACGATGGGTCAACCCACCAAGGCTTATATGACGTATCGATGTTTTATAGTATGCCTAATGTGGTAATCACCATGCCTAAGGATGCCGAAGAAGCCTTTAACTTATTAAGATACGGGTTTATGCAGGATAAGCCATTTGTCATCCGTTACCCTCGAGCAGAAACGATGTTTGACAAACAAAACTTACCTAAGTTTGAAGACATTAAACCTCTTTGGACAACGGTTCAAAAAGGTGAAGAGATTGCGTTAATCTCCTATGGTCCTGGGGTTTCTTTAATGGAAGAAGTAGCGAAAGAACTTGGCTTAAACGGAACGATCATTAATGCTAGATTCATTAAACCGATGGATTTAGAAACACTAGATGAAGTCCTTAAAACACACAAGAAACTACTGGTTTATGAAGAAGCTTATGGAAGTGGATCTTTGTATCCTCAAATTCTGAAATATATGGCTAAAATGCTGTATAAAAATGACATCAGAGGGATGTCAGTAGAAGAAATCATCCATCATGGGACTCGCCTAGATAATCAAAGGGATGCCAAACTCACCAAAGAAGATGTCATTAAAGCCATCAAAGGTTTATATGAGACTCGATAGGTATATGGTTATGGTCTTTAATAAAACCAGAAGTCAAGCTCAAGATTTAATCAAACAAGAAAAAGTCTTGGTTAATGGCGTGGTTGTAACTAAGACAGGGTATGAACTTAAAGAGGAAACTGTAACCATCATTGATGACCTCCCTTATGTTTCAAGAGGTGGATTAAAACTCAAAGATGCTATCGACAGTTTCAAGATCGATATCAAGGGTTTAGTGATGGCAGATATCGGTTCTTCTACAGGCGGATTTACGGATTGTGCCCTACAAGAAGGGGTATCGTTGGTTTATGCTTACGATGTTGGTAGTAACCAACTTCATGATTCATTAAGAAACCATCCTAAGGTCAAACTATTTGAACAAACCAACATATTAGATGTCACACTTGACCCATCAATTAGGCTTTTTACAGTGGATGTGTCGTTTACATCAGTTAAACCCATATTAACCCATATCAAAGATACACAAGGTCTTTACATTGTTTTGGTCAAACCTCAGTTCGAGGTTGGCCCAAAATACATCAAAAATGGCATTGTTACTAACCCTTTAAAGCAAAAAGAAGCTTTAAATGGTATTATCGAATATGTAAGTGCATTAGGATTCAAAATCATAGGCAGTAAGAAAAGCGACTTAAAAGGCAAAATGGGTAACCAGGAGTATTTATTAATCCTTAACAAATAGAGGTGTCGTATGCTAAAACGTTTAAAAATCGAAAACTTAGCGATTATTGAAGATTTGGAAATTGGATTTCAACAAGGCATGACTGCATTAACCGGTCAAACTGGTGCGGGTAAGTCATTGTTAATTGATTCACTCAAACTCCTATTTGGGGCTAGAGCTGACCAAGATCTCATTCGTTTCGGTAAAGAAGAAGCCATTGTTGAAGGGTTTTTTACCAATTTAAATGATAGACTTAAAATAGAACTTGAACGTCTAGGGCTGAACAGTGATGAACTGATCATTAAAAGACAAATCAACAGAGCTAATAAAAACCTGTTGTCGGTCAATCAAAAATCCATTACGCTTCAAGAACTTAGAAGACTCACCTATTTTCTAGGAGATATCCATGAACAACACGATATTACTAAACTCCTAGACCCAAAATTACAGTTATCTTTAATCGATCAAATCGCATATGAAGATATCGAACCTTTATATAACACTTTTGTGATTCAAAAAGACAAATACAACCAATCCAAGCATAAATACGAACTCGCATTAAAAGATAAACAAAAGAAAGAAACTGAACTGGAATCTTTAAAAGATCAATTCGATGAACTCACAAAAATGAAGTTAATTGAAAATGAAGAAGAAACATTAACGATTCAGATCGAAAAACTATCCCATCAAGAAAAAATCCTTAGTAACGTTAACAAAGCCTTTGAAGTATTGGATGAACTCTATCAAAAAGGCGATTTATACGAAGCAGGGGATGCCTTGGGAGAAATCAAACATTATGATCCACTTTATCTAGAGGGTTCAAATAGATTAAAAGAAATATATTATGAACTGGAAGGGTTTAGAAGTGATCTTAAAAAGAGCTTAAACATGTTCGATTATTTTAGCGACTCTGAACTCAACAGCTTAGAAGAAAGACTACATGAGATTAAGACGCTTGAAAAGAAATATGGAAAAACAGTTTCTGAATTAATAGAGTATAAGGCAGAATTAGAAGAAAAAATCCTCATTTCCGAGGATTATGAAGGCTATTTAAAGAAGCTTAAGACAGAGTCGACCGAAGCCCATAAAACGCTTATTAAAGCGGGTATGGCCCTAAGAAAAGAAAGAATGAAGTTATCCAAAGCACTTGAACAAGAATTGATAAACGAACTCAATCAACTTGACCTAGATAAAGTTAGATTCGAGATTACCTTTGAACCTTTAAAAGAAGACGTTGAACTATACGATGACGGCATTGATTTTGTCACGTTTAATATCGGACTTAATGAAGGTGAACCACTCAAACCTCTTTATAAAACAGCATCAGGTGGGGAACTCTCTAGATTTATGTTAGCGCTAAAGATTGTTTTCGCGAAGACACTTGGTTTAAACCTAGTGGTATTTGATGAAATCGATATGGGTATTTCAGGTAAAGCAGCTTCAAAAGTGGCTTTAAGAATTAAAGCACTAAGTAATCTTTTACAGGTCTTATCGATTACCCATTTACCTCAAGTAGCCTCTAAAGCGGATCATCATTATCATATTAAAAAAGAAGTTAAAGATCATAGAACTCAAACCCATCTTGAGCCCCTTTCTTATGATAGAAGGGTAGAAGTTTTAGCAGAAATGCTTTCCGGTGAACGAATCGATCTTTACGCCATCGAACATGCGAAAGCCTTACTTGTAAAATAAAAAAAGGCTTTCGCCTTTTTCTATGCTTTTTCAATCAACATGATGATTAAACCAACTACAGGTAGTAACACCATTCCAGCTAGGATAATAACAACGATGATTTTGCCCCATAAAGTTTTTAGTGGATTCTTTAGTGTAGGAACATCATAACCAGTTGATGAAGTATTCTTTTTGTTCTTTTTGTCTTTGTCTGCCATAAATTTCACCTCAACTTGAATTTTACTCAAAATCATTATAATATAAAACCACTTAAAAAGAAAGGGATTTCAATGAAAAAACCTGTTCGGATCATCTTTCATGTCGACTTAAACGCTTTTTTCGCTTCAGTCGAGATGATTGAAAACCCACAACTAAAAAATAAAGTATTCGCAGTTGGCGGTGGGCTCAACTTTTTTAGAGGTGGAATTTTGACGACAGCAAGCTATAAAGCGCGTAAGTACGGCATAAAAAGTGGGATGTCAATCACAGAGGCTTTAAACATTTATCCTAAACTCATCGTGGTTCCTAATAGGCACAACATCTACAGTAAGTACTCTAGACTCTTTATAACTTATTTAAGAGGATATACTCCTCTTGTATTACAAGCATCCATTGATGAAGCATATATGGATGTCACATCGATTACGGACATACACCCGCTTGAGTTGGCCAAGAAAATCCAAAAAGATTTAATTGAGTTATATCAACTACCTTGTTCGATTGGAATCGCCCCAACCTTATTCTTAGCGAAGATGGCATCAGACATGAAAAAACCCCTTGGAATTACTGTATTAAGGAAAAGAGACATCAAAGACAAACTTTATCCACTCAGTATTAGTGAGATGTTTGGAATAGGGAAGAAAACTCAACCAAGACTTAAGCGATTAGGCATTTTAACAATTAAGGATTTCATCGATCCGATTAATAAGGAAAAACTGTTGTCTGTAATGAGTGAAAAGAGTTATTACAGTTATTTGAGTGATTTAGAGGGTTCAAGCAATGACATCGTAGACCCAAAAAAATATGCAATACCAAAAAGCATATCCAACGAAACTACGTTCTCATTCGATACCGATGTGGAAGACATGATTCTAACCCAAATTAAAGATTTAGCGAATGAAACCTATGAACGCATGATTTCTGATGATATGCTTACAAAAACCATCGGAATCAAGATTCGTTACGAAAACTTTAAGACGGTTCAAAAATCGCATACACTATTAGAACATACTAATAGTAAAGACATAATTATGGAACAAGTTATTAATCTTTTTGAGACATTCTATTCTGGTAAGCCAGTTAGGTTAGTTGGAGTATCTTTAGGACAATTAGAACAAAAAAAACTCATCAAGGAAACATACGATCTTTTCACTTATGAAAAGATGGAGACTAAGAAAAACACACTAAATGATACGATAGAAGCCATTAATTCAAAATTTGGGAAAAATACCATTAAAAAACCTTGATAAATAGTTGACATTTGTATATTATAGAAATAATGAGGTGAACGCAAAATGATAAAGTTAGAAGGAATTTCGAAATACTATAACTCCGATGCAAACGTAGTTTTAGGATTAAGAAAAGTTAGTCTTGAACTAAAACTTGGAGAGTTTGTTGCGATTACTGGGGAGTCCGGTAGTGGTAAATCTACGCTTCTTAATGTGATTTCGGGTTTAGATAAATACGATGAAGGGGAAATGTTCGTTAATGGCGAAGAGACCTCTTATTTTAGCATTGAAGAACAGGAGCAATACCGTAAACAATATATTGGATTTGTATTCCAAAATTATAATATTATCGATTCATTTACAGTGTTAGAAAACGTAATGGCAGCCTTGATGATTCAAGGATATGACCCTAAAAAACGTAAAGCTAGAGCACTAGAACTCATCGATAAAGTGGGATTAACTTCTCATAAGAACCATAGAGCTAGTAAGTTATCAGGTGGTCAAAAACAAAGAGCCGTTATTGCAAGAGCTCTTGCTAAAGACTGTCCTATTATTGTTGCCGATGAACCAACCGGGAACTTAGATTCCAAAACAGGGTTAATGATTATGGCACTCCTTAAAGAAGTGTCTAAGGATAAACTCGTGGTGGTTGTAACACATAACTATGAACAAGCAGAACCTTATGTTACTAGAAAGATTAGATTATCCGATGGTGAGATTGTTGAAGATAAACCAATTAAGCCAAAAGAAGAGGTTAGTGCTTACGAGCCAAAACCAACCGTCAATCTTGCCTTATTAGATGTGTTAAAGCTAGCTTTTATCTCGATTTTTAGAATGCCAAAGAAAAGCATTCTCTTATTCATTACGCTTCTATTTGCATTAGTAAGTTCGGCAAGCCTTTTATCGCTGAATAATTTCATCCCCGAGTTTTTAGCGGGTGGGGGGGCTGATGGTGGTTATACATATAATAGAATATTTAACAATAACTACAAAGAACGCTTGATCGTTAAGAAAAAGGATAACTCAAAAATTACTCAAGCAGAAATAGACGAACTATATAATATCACCGGAGTTAAATCAGTCATTCATAACGATTATTTGAATGATATTGATTTTGAGATCAAAACAGCTGGAGATAGCGACTCATTCTACAGTAATTCAGTCAAGGCATTGCCTGTGAGTGCTGCTAGAGAGTCCATGCTTGCTGATGGCACTTTGCCTACGGATGATAAGACAATCGTTGTATCAGAATGGTTAGCGATGGCTTACCCAATTGGAACAGAAATTGAATTGATTACAAGGAATCTATTGTACGGAAGTAACTTCGAAGTCTATGGAAAATATAAAATGACGGTTTCAGGGGTGGCAAAATTAACCGGCAACGGAAATGTTATCGTTCATGATTCATTCCTAAACCAGTCTTTAACAAACCTATTTAATCCCAATAACATGATACCGATCTTATCGAAATATGACTCTTTTAATCTTACCTATGATAATTATCAGATAGATAGAGACTATATTTTTAGTTATTGGATTGATAATTCGATCGAAGATGACTATGTATTTTTGGGAGAATCAGCATTTTACTCACTTGCCTCATACATTTATCAGGATCAAGAACCTGATTACAGCGCCCTTAAAGACACACTCCTAGAAATTGGTTTAACTAAACGAGCATTTGAAAAAGAACCTCGTGTAGCAACAGTTAAAGTAGCCAATGAACCAACACTTCCACATGAGCGTAGAATGAATTTTGATACGTTCATTAAACTTTTTGGATATAACGACATGTATCAAGTTACATTGGTTTTAGATAATGTAGATAATTTAGCCAGTGTGAGAAGCAAAATCGATGACTCGTTGATCACTTTTCATCCAGCTTCAGCAAAAACACAACCAAATTATAGTGCAGTAGGTTTCACTACGATGACTAATTTTGTCTTTGTGGTATTAGCAATATTCATTTACATCATTTTAAACTTAGTCTTGAAATCAATCATCCAATCGAGAAAGAAAGACTTTGTCATCTTTAGATCGATTGGAGCAAGCCAAATTGACTTAAAACGCATGCTAATGCTTGAACAAGTTCTTTATGTTTCCATTGCGTTTGTCTTAATGTTTATTCCATTAGTGATTATGAATATCAAGATTGAAGAGTTTAAAGTATTAGAATACTTGAAGTTTAGATCGTATCTCCTGATCTATGGTGCATTCTTAGTAATTCTTCTTATGATTGCCCGCAAGTTCTCTATTAGATTATTTGGACGTAGTGTGATTACCACACTTAAGTCAGAGTAGGTGATGACATGATAAAAACAGCGAATTTACATAAATATTTTAATAAGCGTAAGAAAAACGAAATTCATGTCATGAACGACATTTCTATTGAACTGCCAGATTCAGGGTTAGTGGTGTTGTTTGGGCCATCAGGCTCAGGTAAAACAACCCTTCTAAATGTCATTGGTGGTCTAGATAGAGCGTCCGGTAAGATTGAACTAGATGGTGCAGTATTAGATCGATATGACATGGGTAAATGGGATAAAATCCGTAATGAGAAGATTGGGTATATCTTCCAAAACTATATGTTGTTGGAACACTTATCAATCTATGAAAACATTAGACTTGTCCTAAATATGGTTGGGATTACCGACAAAGAAGAAATCAACAAACGTGTGGAATACTTACTTGAATCGGTAGGTATGAAAAACTTCAAAAAACGTAAAGCGGGATTACTGTCTGGTGGTCAACAACAAAGGGTTGCCATCGCCAGAGCTTTAGCTAAAAATCCCAGCATCATCATCGCGGATGAACCTACGGGGAACCTTGACTCTAAAAATACTGTAGAAGTCATGAACATCATCAAGAAGATTTCTAAAACTAAGCTGGTTATCTTGGTGACACATGAACGTGATATTGCAGAGTTCTATGCCGATAGAGTCATTGAATTGTACGATGGTAAAGTCGTAAATGACCGCACAAATGAGGCAACTGGCTCACTGGATTTAAAACATGAGTCTGATATTTACTTAAAAGATTTAAACAAAGTAGAAGTCCAACAAGATGAAATTGACTATAAGTTCTATTCGGATCAACCAAGTGAAAAGTTTAAAGTCAGACTTGTCTATAAAAACGGAACTTTATACATCGACTTAGGTGATAACAACTACAAGAATGTAAAGATCTTAGATGGCAATACAACAGTTAAACTGATTGATGAACACTATAAGGCTGTTTCAAAAGAAACCGTTAATGACCTTGGAAACTATGATTTTGAATCGATCATTGATGAGACCAAGCGTAACAAGCGTCAACCTATCATTACCGTCAAGCACGCAGTTAAACTCGCATTCAATAAAATCCTTAATCAAACTAAAAAACGTCGAATGTTGTTTGTTGGATTTGCCTTAGCGGGATTCCTTTTAACGATTGCTTCAGGGCTAGTAACAAGATTAAATACAGAAATGATTAACCCTTATCAGTCATATCCGGAAAACTATGTAGAGGTCCAAAACATTAATACATGGGATAAATATAAAAAGCTTCTTGATGATCCTTATACCATCCACGTTAGATCGGCTTATTATTCTGTTCCACTTAAGTTTGAGTTTTTAGAAGTCTATCAATTAGGAGATTTTCAACGAGACATGTTCCTCTCAATTGAGTATGCAAATACAGTCTCTAATAAAGATATTGTCTATGGTAGAAACATTGAGTCACCCAATGAAGTCCTTATGGATGTCGTTCTTTTTGAAGGGTATTATACTTCAGTTACTCAAGTTACCCGCTCTTTTGGAATTAACGATTATAAAGAGGTGCTCAATAAAACGCTTTTAGTCAATGGTAAACCTTTTGAGATTGTCGGATTTACCAATAGAGGATTTGAAGTACTCATTATACAAGAAGAGGCTTTCTTGAGAGCTAGAAGTGATCTTGGGCCAACAGCTACCATTGAAGAACTTCAAAAAGATTTCTATGATACTAGTGATATGAGATTCTCCAATATCATTGTGTATTCAAGTAATCCTGAAAAATCTGTAGAAAGTTTAAACGAAACAGAAAGCACATTTAATGCTTACTATCTATTCCCTGAAAACCAAAAGGAGTATGAAGAAAGCATGCGTATGACAACGATTATCTTTACAGTGTTTATTGGAGTTATCGTAGGCATTACGTGGATAAGTCTATTTTTCGTAATGAGAGGATCATTGCTTGAAAGAGTCTCTGAAATCTCTGTTTATCGCGCACTTGGTGTTAGACGAATAGACATCCTCAAGAGCTATGTGATTGAAATCTTAATCATCACCTCAGTCTCATTTGCGATTGGATACGTATTTGGTTTCTATTATTTCACAAATATGAACAAAGCATTGATTAATGGTGATATCATCAAGTTTACACCAATTACCGTAATTCTATCACTAGTAGTAATATATGGTGGGAACCAATTAATTGGACTATTGCCAGTATTTGGATTACTAAGAAAGACACCTGCTCAAATTATGAGTAGCTATGATGCATAAAAATAAAGGCACTTAAGTTTTCGCTTAAGTGCCATTTTTTTAGCCTAAAATATCCAAATACGTGAGTTTTGAAGTAGTATCCCAAGTGGATTTGTCTTCATAATTGAATTGTCTTAAGAAACCTAGTATCTCATTGGTAACAGCAGTAGGTGTAGAAGCACCACTAGTCAGTGAGATTTTTTTTATGCCCTTAAACCATTCTGGGTTGATTTCAGAAATATCCTCAACACGGAATGATTTGATATTGCGCTCGTGTTCTGAAACAAATTGTAGCTTGTTAGAATTGGATGATAAGGTGTCTCCCACAACAATACATAACTCAACTTGAGGTTGGTCAATGACTGCTTTTTGTCTTAAAGTAGTTGCATCACAAATGTCATCATCAAAGATTAAGTCAGGGTATTTAAGTCTTAATACATCTAAGACCACATTGATGTCATATCTAGACAGGGTAGTTTGATTGGTTACAAATAACTTATGGTGTGGGTTTCTCATTTGATAGTTCATCGCATCAGTCTTGTTTGTTAAGAAAGTAATCTCTTTACTAATCCCTAATACGCCTTCTGGTTCAGGGTGGTTCTTATGACCAATATATACGATTTCGTAACCCTCTTTTAGATGATTCTTGACAGCATCATGAACTTTAGTTACATCCTTACAAGTCGCATCAATAACGTTGAGTGACTTATTTAGTGCTTTCTCTTTTACACCATCGGACACACCATGAGCGGTCATAATCACAGTACCTTGATCTACTAAATCAAGCAACTCTAAACGCGTCTTGTTAGGGGTATCTAAACTGATGACGCCAAGTGATTTAAACGCTTCAGTTATTTTTTTATTGTGAACGATTAACCCCAGCACGTAAATAGGCTTTGGGATTGATTCGTCTAGGGATGCTTTTTTTACCATGCTTAGCGCTTTAGCTACGCCATGGCAATAGCCTCTAGGTCTTAAGTCATAAACTTCCATATTATCACCAAATCTATTATAACAAGAACAATTCATAAATGCGAATGTTAGGAAAAATAGTCTTATTTTGATATAATTAAAAGAAGGTGATTTTATGTTTAAACAAGAAATAAAAAATGCAATTGAAAAACTAGGGTATCATACGTTTACACCGATTCAAAAAAGTATGTTTGATGCCTATTTGAAACACGAACACATTATTGGATTGGCTCCAACCGGCACGGGGAAGACCCATGCGTATTTGTTGCCAATCATGAATGAGATAGATCCTAATTTAAAGGCCGTTCAGGCAGTCGTTTGTGTCCCAACCAATGACTTAGTCATCCAAGTAGAAAAGATGGCTAAAACCTTAGGTTTAGAAGTGGATATCAAAGCTTATGTCTCTGGTAAAGACCGCCTAAGAGAACTGGATCAACTAACTAAAAGACAACCTCAACTGGTTATCGCTACGCCAGGGAAACTTGAAGATTATGCGATTAAAGAGAATAAATTAAAAATCCATACTGCCAACTATTTTGTCTTAGATGAAGCGGATATGATGTTAGATCTAGACTTTATCACAACTTTAGATAAAGTATTCTACTCAGTCAAGGCCTCTCACTTATGGATGTTTTCAGCAACCCTTCCAGATGGTTTAGATAAGTTTATTACTAGATACTTTGGACAGTCTTACCGAATTGATCTTAAGGACCCATCTGTACTGAATATTACCCATGGATTAATTATGACCAAAATGGAAAATAAAGACAAAGATTTTCTAGATATCATTAGTAAGATAAACCCATACATCGGAATGGTTTTTGTCTCAAAAAGAGAAACCATCGATCACGTCTATAACCTGCTTACAGAATCAGGGTATAGCGCAGTTAAAATCTCAGGAGAGACCAAAGTCAAAGAACGTAAACAAATACTAGATCAAGTAAGAAACTTGAAGTACCGTTTTATCGTATCTTCAGACATTGCTTCAAGAGGGATTGACCTTGAAGGTGTAACGCACGTTATCAACTATGAACTCCCTTATCAATTAGAATTCTACATTCACCGTTCAGGTAGAACTGGTAGAGCCAATCGCAGCGGCATCGTTTATACACTTTATACCAATGAACAAGCAAGAAAGATAGAATCTATTGAGAAAAAAGGCATTCGCTTTAAGAAATTCCAACTCACTAAAGATGATATTGTTGAAATCATTAAAAAGCCAAAAGGATTAAGTGAAGAAGAACTGGATGCCATCAAGAAAATCAAGAAACCAACTAAAGTAGCACCAAACTACAAAAAGAAAAACGCAGAGAAAATAAAAAAAGCGAAACGTATCGCTAGGTATGGAGGTAAGTAATGTTAAAAATTGGTTCACATGTTGCCCTATCAGGTAAAGACATGTATGAAGGTTCAGTTAAAGAAGCCTTATCTTACGGGGCAAACGCATTCATGGTTTATACAGGTGCACCTCAAAACACCATTAGAAAAAAGATTGAAGACATGAACATCGAAGGGGCTGAAAGGCTGATGGCAGAAGCTGGGCTATCGTTTGATAATGTTGTCGTGCATGCGCCTTACATCATCAACCTCGCGAACCCAGACCCTGAAAAGCGTCAATTTGCCGTGGATTTCTTAACAAGTGAAGTGATTAGAACTGCAAAAATGCATGTTAACCAAATTGTATTACATCCAGGTTCAGCTGTGGGTAAAGATCGAAATGAAGCTCTTCACTGGATTGCAGAAGGCATAAATCAAGTCATTTCAAACACTAAAGACTTAAACGTTAGAATTGCGATTGAAACCATGGCTGGTAAAGGCAATGAAATGGGTAAAACCTTTGAAGAGATTAGAGATATGATTAACCTCATTGAAGATAAATCTAGAGTATCTGTTTGTTTTGATACATGTCATACTAGTGATGCAGGTTACCCGATCAAAGATGATTTTAAAGGCGTTATTGAACAGTTTGATCAAATCATTGGTAAAAAATACATTAGTGTATTCCACATTAACGACTCCAAAAACCCTCAAGGTGCTCGAAAAGACAGACACGCGAATATTGGTTATGGTGAAATCGGCTTTGATAGTCTCTTAGAAGTTATTTATCACGAAGACTTTAAAGATATCCCTAAAATACTTGAAACCCCTTATATCAATGATAAAGCGCCTTATAAAGCTGAAATTGAAATGATTAGAAAGAGAGTATTTAACGAAAACTTAATTTCTGAAGTAAGCGAGAATTAAAGCATATTGAAATATAATTGAAAAATAGTATAATTAGATTACAATAATAATAAAAGGAGGCATTATATGAATAAGTATGTCATTATTACAGATTCAGCATGTGATTTAACCGATGAAGTAGCAAAGAAGTTCGATTTACAAGTTTGTCCATTGAAGTTCGTGATCGAAGGCGTTGAATACCCGGATTATTTAGATCACAGGGCAATGTCACCAGAGGATTTTTATGCAAAAGTAAGAAGTGGCTTAATGCCATCTACTGCGCAAGTCAATACAGAAGAATACATAGAGATAGCTGAACCATTCTTGAAAAAAGGCGATGATGTATTAATCATTGCGTTCTCAAGTGCACTATCTGGAACATATAACAGCGCTAGAATTGCAGTAGAACAATTGAAAGAAATGTATCCGACCCGAAAAGTGATGTTGGTCGACTCAAAAGCAGCTTCACTAGGTCAAGGATTATTAGTATACCATGCAGCAACAATGAGGGCTAATAATCACTCCATCGAAGAAGTAACAGAATTCTTAGAAGCACACAAACTTCATTTAGCTCATTGGTTTACCGTATCTGATATTCAACATTTAAAGCGTGGGGGAAGAGTAAGTGGGGCAGCAGCGTTAGTTGCTGGCATGTTAAACATTAACCCAGTCTTACACGTTTCAGATGAAGGTAAACTCATCTCAAGAATGAAGCCGATTGGACGTAAAAAAGCACTTAAGGCGTTGTTTGAAAAAATGAAAGAAACGTATGATCCAACGATCTCAAATGTTTGTTTCATTAGTCATGGAGATGACCTTAAAGATGCAATCATTTTAAAAGAAATTATTGAAAAAGAACTAGATGTCGATATTAGATTGATTAACCATATTGGACCAGTCATTGGTGCCCATTCTGGACCTAATACGATTGCATTATTCTTCTTTGCGAAACATAGATAATAAAAGCCCTCACATCATTTTGTGAGGGCTTTACTTTATCTTATGGTTGAACCAGATTTAATTTCTAATTGATCAAACTTGGCATTTCTATAAATTCTACAGTTACGTGGAATCTTCGCACCATCTGGAACGAAGCCATGTTTTTCAATGACATTAATACCAGATGATAGGACATTTGGTCTTTCTTCATTTGGTGTATAGTCTTCACCAAACCCAATAATTGCGTTTCTACCAACATAGACTTTCTTATCGAGAATGGCTTTATCAACAACCGCATTCTCACTGATAATCGTATTGTTTAGAATAACAGAATCTCTCACTACAGCGCCTTTTTCAACACGAACGCCTGGGCTTAATACACTATTGATTACTGTGCCATCGATAACAGAACCGTTAGAGATTAATGAGTTAACAATTTTCGCATTATTGCCAACTCTTACAGGTGGCATTTCTTCGCTTCGCGTATAGATCTTCCATTGATCACTATAAAGGTCCAGTCTCGGTTCTTGCATATTAAGGAGTTCGATATTGGTTTGAAGGTAGGAATCATAGGTACCTACATCGCGCCAATAACCATTAAACTCATACCCATAGACAGGGGTATTATGGTTGTTGATTAGACTTGGAATAATATGTTTACCAAAATCTAGGTTAGGGTCTTTAATGGTTTCTAAAGCATTGTATAACACTTCAGCGGAAAATACATAAATACCCATGGATGCTTGGTTAGATTTAGGTTGTTTTGGCTTTTCTTCAAACCCGATGATTCTTGAGTTTTTGTCGGTTTCCATGATTCCAAAACGGTGTGCCTCTTCGAAGGGTACTTGTTGAGTTGCAATCGTAAGTTTTGCACCTTTTTCAATGTGGAAATCAATCATCTTTTTATAGTTCATTTTATAGATATGATCGCCAGAGAGTATTAAAATGTACTTTGGGTCTCTACGCTTAACGAAATTCAAGTTTTTTAACACAGAGTCTGCAGTTCCCATATACCATTCATTATGAGGTTGAAGTAGTGTGACTTGAGAATCTCTTCTGTCTAGATCCCATGGTTTACCGGAACCGATGTGTTCGTTAAGTGAGAATGGTAAGTATTGTGTTAGGATTGCGATATCATAAATGCCTGAGTTCGCACAGTTTGAAAGTGAGAAGTCGATGATTCTAAATTTACCAGCAAATGGTACAGCCGGTTTACTGCGTTTTTCTGATAATATATCTAGTCTAGAGCCTTTTCCTCCAGCTAAAATCAATGCTAATGTTTCCATAGGGTTTCTCCTTTATGATTTAAGTATTCTTTCGTATAGTTCTAGGTATTCCTTGCCCATTTGTTCAAGCGAATGGTCTTGTTTCATTGCGTTTCTAACTAATATCTTCCAATCGTCTTGATTGTTCGCATAAAGAAGGATTGCATCTAGTAACACTTGTTTGAGTTCATGTGCATTGTAGTTTGAGAAGCTAAATCCATGACCATCCTTCGTGTATTTGTTATACGGTGTTACGGTATCTTTAAGACCACCCGTTTCTCTTACAAGCGGTAAGCATCCATAACGCATAGCCATCAATTGACCAAGCCCACAAGGCTCAAACTGACTTGGCATCATTAAGATGTCAGCACTTGCATAGAGTTGATGTGCAAGGGTGTTGTTAAACCCGATAAAACTATAGACTCTTGTACGGTATTTTTCTTGAAGTTTTCTGAAAAAGTCTTCATATAAAGGGTCACCACTACCGATAAATACGAATTTAGCAGTGCTTTCAGCTATTGCTTCTTCAAGGGTTGCCATCATTAAGTCAATTCCTTTTTGTTTTGCTAGTCTTCCGATATACGCTACAAGCGCTGTGTCAGTAGACATATCGAGGTTTAATTTTTTTAATAAGGCAAGTTTGTTCTTCTTTTTTGCAGAACTGAAATGCTTGTAGTTAAATGTTTGTTCAATCAGTGTGTCTGTTTCAGGATTATAGATTTCATAGTCAATGCCATTTAGGATTCCTGAGAAATGATTGAGTCTAGATTTTAAAGCACCATCTAGAGTAAAACCATAATACTCATATTGAACTTCCTCTCTGTAAGTAGGGCTTACAGTATTAATATGATTGGCTCTCATTATGGCTGCTTTCAAATAATTCATACGGTCAAAGTGAATGTAGGCATAATTGAACGGACGATTAATCAGCTTATGCGCATCCTTAGGAAATGACCCTTGGTATTCCAAATTATGGATGGTAAGTAGTGTTTTAATGTCTTTATAAAGTGGATTAACCCTGTAAATATCATCCAGTAAGAATGGGACTAATCCCGTCTGCCAGTCATTGATGTGAAGTAGGTCAAACTTGACTTTACTAATCGGTATGTATTCTAAGATTGCATAAGAGAAGAATAAGAACCTTTTATCATCATCATAGTAGCCGTAATAGTTGGCTCGTTTAAAGAATGTTTCATTCTCGACAAATACATAAGTAACGCCATCGTAAAATGTTTCATAGAAGTTCGCCTCGTAGACAACATCTTGGATTAAAATGTCTTTAGAACCAATCCATTTGAATGAGGACTTCTTATCGTATAAAGCATCATAAAATGGGGTTATCACAATGGCTTTCTCACCTTTTTGATTAATTATTTTTGGCAGTGCTGAAGCCATATCTGCTAAGCCGCCTGACTTAGAAAATGGGTAGGCTTCACTTGCACAAAAAAGAATATTCATAGACTCATCTCCCTTACTTCAATTATAACCCAATGAAACGGGTTACACAACTGAGTAAATAACAATTTACTTATTTTGCCCATAATTAAAACTAATCATAAAATCAATTGAATAAAAAAAATCGCTATGTTATAATAATACTAGTAATTTAAAGGAGATTCATATATGTCAAAAAAGGCTTATGCAAGACCTCAACACAAGGTTAAACCACTTACAATCATTATTGTAGTCGGTATTCTGTTTTTGTTTGCAGCATTGATCGCAGTTTTAATCCCATCAGATAAGGAAAAAATATATAAAGCTTATACAAGTGCTGGTTCACCAAACTTGCAACAAGATCACGTTTTTGAATCTATTTCAGCTTCAAAACTCATTAAAGTGATTAAATCTGAAGAACCAATCATTGTATTCTTTGGAAATCCTTCTTGCAGTGTATGTGTAACTGAAATTGGTTACTACGATATTCAATTCCAATCTTATGGGTTGAAAGAATCTATTAAGCAAATCTATTATGTTGATACTAGGACATTATCAACAAAAATGATTAAAGAACTTCAAGATACCTATAAATTTAAACTTGAAGCAACCCCTGAGTTATACTACGTTAACAATGGCGCTATCGTTCTAAATAGAGCTGATGTTACTGGAGATACTCAAGTGGCTCAAATCAAAGAATTCATGCGTTTAGTCAGTCTATCAAATTAAAAAGCACACACGTGCTTTTTTTGTATGTTATTAGAAAGTAAGGTGTTAAAATGATTCAAGCAATTAAAGACGATATTAAAACCAGTGTAATGTTAGGTTTGAATAACCCTGACATTAATGTGGTTGTAGAAGAACCCAAAAGAGGAAATGCCGATTTAGCAATACCACTTTTTGGATT
Organism: Paracholeplasma morum; assembly: GCF_016907055.1. Taxonomy (NCBI): domain Bacteria; kingdom Bacillati; phylum Mycoplasmatota; class Mollicutes; order Acholeplasmatales; family Acholeplasmataceae; genus Paracholeplasma; species Paracholeplasma morum. The sequence continues at coordinate 21,358 of NZ_JAFBBG010000012.1, read as the reverse complement.
AGTAAAACAATTAGGGATGTCTATGGCTGAACTCTCAAGCAAAGTATCAGCAATCCTAGAAGATAATCCTTCTATTAGTGAAACCCAATTCTTAAATGGGTTTTTAAACATTTCCATTGACCGCGTAAGATTATCTAAAGAAGTGATTGAGGAAGTATTAACAGAAAAAGAAAAGTTTGGTAATGATACGATCAACCAAACGGTATGTATAGACTACAGTGCCCCAAATATTGCGAAAAGTTTCTCAATTGGACACTTACGTTCAACCATGATTGGAAATGCCCTTAAAAACATTTATACCAAACTTGGTTATAAAGTCATCGGGATTAACCACCTTGGAGACTGGGGTACTCAATTTGGAAAGATGATTGTTGCCTACAAACTATGGGGCGATAGAAAACTTATTGAACAAAACCCAATTACAGAACTTCAAAAACTCTATGTTAAGTTCCACCAAGAATCCGAATCAAATCCAAGTTTGGAAGACGATGCAAGAGCCATCTTTAAACGCTTAGAAGATGGCGATCAAGAAATGCTAGAGTTATGGCAATATTTTAGAGATGAATCCTTAAAAGAATTTATGTCTATGTATGACTTACTTGGGGTAAGCTTTGATTCTTACGATGGAGAGTCTTTCTATAATGATAAGATGGAAGCCATCGCAGATAGATTAGATGAACTCGGATTATTAGTCGAAGACGACGGTGCAATGATTGTTCGTCTAGGGGATCAAATTCCGCCTGCTTTAATCAAACGTAGAGATGGCGCTACACTATACATCACACGTGATTTAGCCGCTTTAATGTATCGATACAATCATTATCATTTTGATAAGGTTTTATATGTTGTAGGTAACGAACAAAAACTTCACTTTGAACAATTAAAAGCTGTAACCAAATTAATGGGACATGATTTTGACATTGAACATGTGAACTTCGGATTAGTCTTGCAAGATGGTAAGAAGATGTCTACTCGTGGGGGTAACGTTGTTAAACTATACGATGTGATTAAAGAAGCGATTGAACAAGCCTTAAATGCGATTACGCTAAAAAACCCTAACATTTCTAACAAAGAAATGGTTGCGAAAGCAGTAGGGATTGGCGCAGTCATCTTTAACGACCTGAAGAACGATCGAAACTCTGAAATCGAGTTCAATCTAGACCAAATGTTGGCATTTGAAGGTCAAACCGGCCCTTACTTACAATACAGTAGTGTTAGAATTGCATCCATCTTAAAAAACCAAACTTTAAGTGAAATATCCAATTACGATATTTTTAATGAACCGCTTTACTTTGAACTCGTTAAGCTGCTTGCTTCCTTCAATCAAACCTTGAAGAAAGCAACCGAAGTAAATGGACCACATGTCATTAGCCGTTATTTATTACAGTTATCTCAGACATTCAATCAGTTTTATGGGCAACATAAAATTATTACGGAGGATGAGGCCGTTAAACAAGCTAACTTACACCTGATTTTAGCTGTTCGTACAGTATTAAATGAAGGCTTAAGATTGCTTGGAATGACTGCGCTCGATGAAATGTAATGCAAGAAACCAAGAAAACCAATATCGTTAAAAATCTTTTCTTCGTATTTATATCACTGGTTTTAGTATTAGTCGTTGTCTTTAGTCTAAACGACATAGGAGAGATTTATAACGCTTTAAAAGGGGTTAATCTTTTATATGTGTTTGTGGGTATGGGGTTGTTATTACTCTATATGATAACTACAAACTTATCCTTACACTTTATTACAACAGGGTTAGGGATTAAACTTCACATGATTGATTCTATGGCCATTGGGTCATCAGAATATTTTTTCAATGCGATTACACCATTTAGCAGCGGTGGGCAACCATTTCAAGCGTATTTCTATATGAAAAAAGGCGTCAGTGGTGATAACACCATGGCAATACTGATGTCTAATTTCATCATTTATCAAGTTGTGATGACAACCATGTCAACGATCGGACTCATTCTTTATTATGACCGTGTACGCGTGGTTTTAGATAATTATTTCTTTTTCATCTTGATTGGTTATATTATGAATTTATCCATTATGGTGTTGTTAGTTTTGATCTCAACTATTCCTCAATTCGAAAAACTTCTTAACCTAGTATTGAGAGGATTAGGGAAAATTAAATTCTTGAAAAAAACGATGGAAAAGGCTGAAAAGAAAACGGTTGCGTTCGTGACAAACTTCCAAATCTCCATGGGGCTCTTATTTAAACGTAAAAGAGTATTAATTGGTGCAAGTCTGTTAAGAATTGCGGGTTTAATCTTGTTAAATTCTATTCCTTATGTTATATTTTTAGCACTAGGTGTCAATCTATCACCAAGCGATTTAGTCTTTGTAATTGCGATGACTCTTTTCGCATCCACATTTATGCTCTGGATACCAACGCCAGGTGCAACTGGTGGAACCGAATGGGCATTCACAGTCATCTTTAGTTCCTTAATCACAGGGGCTACAGCGGTCTTAGTCACTTCGATGTTAATCTGGCGATTTGTGACTTATTACTTTGGCATGCTAGTAGGATTTGCTTCGTATATCGTTGTGCGTAAGAGAGGGATTTAGATATGAGAATTGGATTATTTACAGATGCTTATTTACCACAAATTAGTGGTGTAACAACTTCTATATATATGTTGGCTGAAGGCCTACGTTCGTTAGGTCATGAGGTTTACATTATTACAACTTCTGCTGCAAATACAGTAGAAGATCCTTACATTATTAGACTTAAAGGCATGCCAATTCCAAAGAAAGGGCTAAAGTCTTTTAGAATTGTGCCATTTACATCAGCACACATCAAAAAGATTCACGCCTTAAATTTAGACGTCATGCATGTTCATACCGAATTTTCTATTGGTTCAGTTGCTGTCCATATGAGGGATAAATATGAAATTCCAATGGTATTTACAGTACACACCATGTATGAAGAATACTTGCATTATGTGTCTAAGTTCTTAAACAAGTTCTTTAGACGCCCATTAATGCACTATTTAAAGAAACTTATGAAACGCTTTATTAGACGTGCAGATGTTACAATCACACCGACTCAAAAAGTTATGGACTTAATGAAGAGTTATAACATTGAGGGGCATTATGATATTATTCCTACTGGCATTCAATTAGATAAGTTTAAACGTGAAAACTATGAAGAGTCTAGAATTCTTGAACTGAAGAAGAGTTTAGGTATCGAAAATGACTTTGTCTATTTATTTTTAGGACGTATCTCAGCAGAGAAATCGATTGACGTATTACTAGATGCCTATTCACAAGTAGCCAAAGAACAAAAATCCAAGTTTTTAATCATCGGAGATGGCCCAGCCATGTCCCAATTAAAAGATAAAGTTAAAAAGCTTAAAATCGAAGATAGAGTTATTTTCACAGGGTTTGTAAAATGGACTGAAGTAGGACTTTACTATCAATTAGGCGATGTATTCCTTAACGCAAGCGTGACAGAAACTCAAGGCTTAACCTATATAGAAGCCCTAGCAGCGAGTATGCCAGTCATTGTTAAATATGACTCTTGCTTACTAGAAGTTATTGATGAATTTAATAATGGATTATTCTTTAGAGACAACAAAGAATTACCATTACTACTAAGACAAGTTTATGAAGTCGAATCCTTGAGAACTAAACTTAGTGAAAATGCATCGAAATCTATTGAAAAATATTCTCAAGAATGTTATTCTAGTAGTGCGCTCAAAGCTTATGAGTACGCAATTAATATGAAAAAAGCTTCATAAGAAGCTTTTCATGCCCAAGTGGTGAAATTGGTAGACGCGCTGGACTCAAAATCCAGAGGGATCAAACCCGTGCCGGTTCGAGTCCGGCCTTGGGCACCAAAACAAACATTAAAGACTCCAATATGAGTCTTTTTTTCTTGTGTGTTGTGTTTTTAAAAAAACAAAAAATAGGGATAAAACTTTATTATATAAAACCTATAATCACTGAATAGAGAGTCTAGAGTGTATAATAAAAGCCTGTCTCAAATGGGTTTGGTCCATTTTTACGAGACAGGTTTTATTTCTATTCGAACTTTTTATATATAGATAGGTCAATGTCTTCAAAGTCTACATGAGTCTTACCATCAATGATTCTGTATTGATGTCCAGCATTACTAGTGATGACATCTCCTATTTGAAGATGACTTTGTTTTTCAATATAAAAATGATGCGTATCAAATGATCTTGGATAGCTTTCAACTGTAACGAGCGTATATTTATCTTCTTTGGACATAGTTAATTCTACCTTCTTTTCTTAAATAGACCAGCACCACCAGAAGAACCTCCGCCACCTCTTATTTTAAAGAATAAACCTCCACCAATGGTTAATACTCCAAATAGAACTGCGTAGATAACAGGGTAGTTTCCGAGTATGTATAACAAGTCCCATCCATCAGGACTGTCATCTGGTGGAATATATGGCGCATTCAATAATTCATCAAAGTACTCGTCTAAATTATAATCGATTGGCGTCATGTCATATACTAGCGTATACACACGGTTCAGTAATTCAAAATTGAGATGCACAACAGTCATATCAGCGATGCCATAGTATTCATCGCTAAAAAGGATTTTAAGCGTGTTATTCATGTATATTGGTGTGAATAGATATTCAAGATGGTAACCCACCTCATATCCATAACCTACAAGCTCTCTTGACTCAATATCATCAATATAGGTTTGTTTATAGAATAACATTACTAATAACCCTTTATCATTTTTACCAATACCCCATTTACGGTAAAGCGCTGTTTTATCGACTTTGAGCATTTCATCATCATTCTCAATTAGAAATGTTGCGTATACGATTTGGACTTCACCAAGTTCCTCGTATAAATAACGATTATAAGATGCAATCTCAACTTCAGTATAGGTCATTAAAGCATCAGCATAATCGTTAACATAAAAATTCTTTGTGGGTTCGGGTAAGTTGTCTTTTTTACATCCCAAAAGCACTAATATTATTAATAGGCTAATGACTTTCTTCATAAACTAGTTAAAACTTATATCTGGAATGTCGGTCTTACCATCGTCTATCTTCCAGTATTCTTTTTCTTTTTCAAAACCAAAGATGGATCTATATACTAATCCAGGGAATCGTTTAGAAGTCTTATTATATTCCTTTACGGCATCATTATAGTCGTCACGAGCAGTCTTTAACATAGACTCTAGAACATAGATGGTATCCATTAAGCCTTCAAATGAATCTGCAGTCACTAGATTCGGGTTATTCTCAATCGCAAACAATAATTCCGTTACTGCGACTGCTTCTAAAGCATCCGCTTCAGCTAAGGCTTCAACATCATTATTAGCTAACGCTGCTGCATAGGCAGTACGGGCTTCAATGATCTTATTATAAATCGCAAGTTCGTGTTGTTGTAGACCATTAACGGTTGCTACTATTTGGGTAATGGTATTGTGACGTTGCTCAAAGTTACTGAACACAGTCGCATAGTTGTCTTCAATGGTTTCATCTTTATCGATGAAACGGTTATAGAACACAATGGTTTGTATGCCTATTATTAAAACAATTAAAACAACAATCCCCAAAACAGATAAAATAATACTTTTTTGTCTATTCATAATTACCCTCCTAGATTTTTGCAATTATTATATACCCAGAGCGTTCATATATCAAATAAATATAGTCTTTAGGAGTGTAATTTTTATAGATTGACTAGTTTATGTAAATAAGACTGTGTATTTAACCATAAAATGAAAGATAAGACCAATGAATTTTTTTTTTTGTGTTTTCGTCTCGTATAGTTACTAAAGGTATCATCTAGTGTGGATAAATATTTAAACATCAACCACTGTGAAAATTGGTGGTTTTTTACTTTTTGTCTCAGAAATTTATAACTAATGGTTTATTCATTCATTTCTTTCCGATTCGTTCTTAAATTGGATCTCTTTTTGATAAAACATCGTCCTTATTAATAGTTATGTAAGCGTTGACATTTTTGGTTAACTCATGGTATAATTTAATAGAAATAAACAGTGTTCAATATAATAAACGATGGAGATAACATGAAAAGACTTTCACTGGTATTTGTATTATGTTTAGTATCTATGATGGCCTCTTGTACTAAACCCACTGTAACTGACAAACCCGATACAACCATACCAAATGATAAACCTGTTATTGATTATTCTAGGTTTCAAAACCCATTTGGTTTTTCTTCGTTGGTTATTACAGATCGTTCTAGTTATAAGAATGATATAGAAGTTGTTACTAATGAAATTGAGTTTCTAGATGCTTTAATGAATGAAGAAGTCATGATAATCAAATTAATGAATGATTTATCCTTAGGGTCAAAGGAGTTAAGCATAAAGCTAGAAGAAGTTGGAAAAACACTAAACGATTATAAGAATGTCTATAGAGCCCATAGAAATACCCCACTGACACATCCAACTTTAATGGAAAGTGGTATAGGTGAAGTAAGACTGCTTAATCGATCTGACTTAGTGATTTACTCAGAATCGGGTATTAAGATTAAACATGCAGCTTTTCTTATTGAAGATTCTAATAACCTGGTATTCAGAAACATTCATTTTTCTGAGTTATGGGAATGGGATGAAACCTCAACAGGTGGATATAAACGAAATGACTGGGACTATTTTGGTCTAAAGAATGTTAATGGCATATGGTTTGATCATTTAACATTTGACCAAGCTTATGATGGCATTATTGATTTAAGAGAACATTCTAAAAATGTAACGCTATCTTGGTCAAAACTTAATTTCAATCCAAATGACTTTATTAGTACACAAATCCATTACCTTGAAGAGAATAGAAGTACGCATCCATACTATGATTCATTAAGAAATGAAGGGATTTCAAAAGAAGACTTAGAACTATTCATGAGTTTTCAAAAGAAGGGCTTCAATTTAGGTAACACTACAGATGGTGAAGGCTTCGAAGACATTACGATGACGTTTCATCATTTAGAAGTGTTTAATCTAATGGATAGAATGCCGAGAATCAGAAAAGGGGATGCGCATCTATATCACATGATATTAGATAATACGCGCATACACGAGTTAAGGCTTAAACTGAATAGCCCAAATCTATCATTTGTTAATCAAGGGTTAGTAAGTACCGAAGAAGGGTCTATCTTACTTGAAAACTCAATCTATATGTTTGTTTCAACGCCAATAAAGAATCATCAAGATAGTAACCCTGATCTAAAGTACACAGGGGCCTATCAAGTGACAAACTCAGAATTGATTACTGCCAATAGAACCTATTTCGGCTCTAGTGAAGATAAGAACTCTCTATGGGTTCATAATGGCAGTAATTACTTGCCTTATCAAATGAGAAACTATAAGGCAATACCTTATAAGTATCTCTTAGAAGACATCTATTATTTGAAAGACACATTTAAAAGCTTTCCAACAGGTGCACAAACCATCGAAACCTTTGATTGGTTATCAATTAACACAAATTTAAGTCAATGAGGAGAATTCACATGAAAAAAGTAGTATCTGTTTTATTAGTCTTAATCACAGTCGTAGTTTTATCAGCATGTGGAAAGAAAACAGCTGATAATGAAATCACATTTGGTTGGTGGGGAACCTCTGATCGAAACGTGGCTACCTATAGAGCCATTGAACTCTTTGAAGAAAAATACCCACAATATAAAGTCAAAGGTGAACAGTCCACATGGAATGGTTACCAACAAGCATTAAACAACAAACTTAACCGCGGTACTGAAGCTGATGTATTCCAAGTAAACTATAACTGGATTTATTCTATGTATGGTAAAGACTATTTCATGGATATTACGGAACTTGGAATCGACTTAAGTAAATACCCAACCGACGAACATAAACCACTTACTGTAGATGGAAAAGTTCTAGGACTATCTGTTTCTGAAACAGGCTATATCTTCTATTTGAATCAAAAAGTCTATGAAGATGCAGGGGTTTCCTTTGAAGGTGACAGAATCATCCCAGAAACATGGGAAGAACTCATGGTTGCTGGAGAAACGATTCAAGCACATAACAGTTCACATTATGCACTGGGTAGATTAGATGCTCAACAAGTAGCAATCTTAATGTTTTCATACTTAGCCCAAAAAACAGGCAAAAATGTGATTAATGAGAATAATCAACTTAACTTCACACAAGCAGAACTTGTAGATGGGTTTAATTTCATCTCGGATTTAAGAAGTACAGGCGTACTCATTCCATCGAATGCGATCGATACTCACATTGATGGTCCAACCAATCCAAACTGGACTCAACAAAAATATGGCGGTATCTTACAATGGAATACAGCAATCTCTGAATACCAAAACACCTTACCTAGTGATGCTAATCTTGTTATGGCTGGGATGTTTCAACAAGCCTCAGGGGAATCACTAGGCATGTATAAGAAAGTATCGATGGCTTATGCAGTTTCTAAGAGAGTAGAAGGCAGTAAAGAAAAACAAGAAGCTGTTAAGACATTTATCGAGTTTATGACTACTGACCCAGAAGCAGTAGCCATTTTGGGAGTTGACCGTGGGGTTTCTTCTAATACAGATACACAAACTGCGCTAAAAGCTGTGTCTGATGCAGACTACTCTAACTCATTAGAATGGAAAGGGCATGAGGTTGTTCAATCGATGTATAACCATCAACTAGAAGAATCCATTAACCTATACATTCACCCTTATTATGAACACAATACCTTTAGAGCCATTTATGAAGGTCCAATTGAATCCTTCTTGCTCAATAACATCAATGCAACAGAAGCAGCATCGAGAATCATTTCTAAGTTTAATGCAGAACTGAAACGCATTATGGAGGATTAGTATGGTAGGTGAAAAGAAATGGGTACCATACGTTTTATTAATTCCTTGGTTAGTTGGGTTTATCGTATTTAAGGTATATCCTTTTATAAGCGCATTTGTCATGAGCTTATATGAGAAAAGAGGGAGAATCTCTACCTTTGTAGGACTTAAGAACTTTAAACTCATTATGGATACATCCACTTACCTTGGGGAGGAATTTGTAAATTCACTTAAAGTTACGTTCATCTATGTGTTTGTCACAGTACCACTCATATTAATTGTGTCATTGTTAGTGGCATACCTCTTAAGTTTAAAGATGAAAGGCGTTGGGTTCTTTAGGACCGCATTTTACATGCCAACCGTCTTAGGTGCGAACGTCGCAGTAATCATCTTGTGGCGTTATATCTTTGAATACAACGGTCTAATCAATTCAGGTTTAAAACTACTTGGGATTTCACCAATATCGTTTTTAGGTACTGCGGGTGGAGCGATGATGTCGGTAGTATTACTGAGAGTTTGGCAGTTCGGTTCAACGATGTTAATCTTCTTAAATGCTTTAGTCAATGTACCTGAGACCTTATATGAGGCAGCAACCATTGATGGGGCAGGTAAGTTTAAACAGTTTATGAAAGTAACCATCCCGATGATTACCCCTATTATTTTATTCAATGGGGTCATGCGTTTGGTAGAAGCCTTTCAGGTGTTTAATGGCCCAATGCTTATTACGAATGGTGGACCTGAAGGGTCAACCAATGTGTTAAATAAACTCATATATGACATCGCCTTTAAAGGTGGAGACTTAAACGTTGGTAGTGCGATGTCATGGGTATTGTTTGTAATTATCATGGTATTTACTGTATTGATCTTTAGATCGAGTAAATACTGGGTTCACTATCAGGACTAAGCCTATGAGAAAACAAACTAAGAAAAGAATCATTGCGTTTTTCAAATACGCAATCATTGTTGGGGTTGCATTTATCATGTTATACCCACTTTTATGGATCATAGGGGCATCTTTTAATGAAGGTGCGAATACAAAGTTTAGTTTCTGGCCAAACGATTTCACCTTAATCGGATGGAAAGAATCGCTAACAGCCCCAGGTTGGGGTAGCGTTAAAGGGTATTCGTTACTAAAAGCCCTTTGGAATACGATGCAGTATGTTATTCCCCATGTAATATTTGGAACACTTTCAACCCTCATTACTGCATATGTCTTAACGCGTATGCACTTTAAAGGGAAGAAGTTGGTGTTTGCGTTAGTCATTGGTACACTTTTAATGCCAAATACGATTTTTAGAATCCCAATGTATGCCTTCTGGACTAGCCCTGGGATTGCTGCTATATGGGAGAATAACTCAGTACCATTTATGGGGTTCTTACCACTATGGGCAGGATCGATGTTTGCAGTAAATTCATTTTCAATATTCATGTTCATTCAGTTTTTTAGAACCATCCCACGCGACCTAGATGAAGCCGCGTACATGGATGGTGCCAATAAACTGCAAGTATTATGGTATGTATTAATGCCAGTACTAAAACCAATAGTCATTACAGTCGCTTTATTGTTATTCATTGCGGAGTTCAATGATTTCCAAGGGCCACTCATTTACATTACCAATGCTGAGTTTTTCCCATTAGCCAAAGTATTACCTTTATTAGGGTTAGATTCCACCAATACGTATGCACACGTGTATGCACGTTCGATTGTATCGGTAAGCATTTTAATTCTCGTATTTTTCGTGGCACAAAAATACTTTGTTGGTAACAACGCAGATTCAGCCATTAAAGGTTAGGAGGTTAGTATGAAGAAAAAGCTTCTTGCAGTATTAGTTTTGATGATACTCTTTTTGGCTGGATGCCAAAAGAAACCAGATGTGCCTGTTGTTCTAGATCACGCATGTAAGAATACACCACTTTCTGAAGGATGTTACATCCCAAGCGATGATTTAGAGTTTGTATCTCCGGTTAAAGAAGAATACTTAATCACGGAAGATTTTGAAACAGAACGATTAGGGCAATTACCTAGAAACTGGTTATTGTATAGAAATGAAGAGTATAAGACCGATGGGGTTAAAGCTTCTGTGGTTTCAAAGGATTCTAATCAGTATGTGGAGTTATTCTCAGACGGATTAAAAGCGCCAATGTATCCACAATCAGCGCCAAATCCAACATTCATCTTTTCAACTAAGTTCAATTTAGATACTTCAAAGAAAGGCGTTGCCTATATGGATATCTTAATCCCAAGTGATAAACCAACAGATTCAATCTCATTTGGTGTATCTACTGGTGCAGTTAATACCATTCAAGCGGTTATTAATGCAGATTTGAAAGTGAACATTAAAGTCGGTGGACCATTCTTTTATTACTCAGGTACCGCCGATGGTGGGGATACCCACAGTACAAGTTACACATTAGAAAAAGATACTTGGTATACGTTTAAGTTCGAATGGGACAAAGACTTAGATTTTCTTGCGGCATACTTAGAAGATGAAGGCACTTTCTTACCGCTTTATAGTGGGATATTCCATATTTCAAATAGAGTTAATGCTTTACCCACAGGAGAGATTTTAGTTCCTAACGTGTTTAAAGTAACGATGCCTAGAAACTATAAGAATAGTTATGCCTATATCGATAATGTCATCATTGAAAGGAGACCATAGATATGAAAAAACTACTAATCATATTATTACTTATTACATCCAGTCTATGGGTTTCTTCAAATGTGATTGGAAAGACGGATAGCATTATTTATACTGAACAAGATTACAACAGATTATCCTCAGTCATCCATTATGTTGAAAATGTCTTAAAGTATGGGCATGAGTATAACGAAGACACAAACTTACTACCAGACGCGATCAATACACTTACTGGTGAACCAGCTAAATGGGTATTTCCAAATAGAGCTTCAGTGCCTTATGCCAATTTAGCCAATCAACAAAACTTTTTTAGAACGTTAGTCGCATTATCGAAAGTGACTAACAGTGATAAATATAAAAATGAAGCGGTAGGTATTCTAGAGGAGTTCATGGACAATTATCAATCTGATAATGGCTTATTCCAATGGGGTGGTCATAGAGCAATTAACCTTGATACCCTTGAAGTCCAAAGCTTTGAAGGGCCAAATGGGCCTCATGAACTAAAAAACATGATGCCTTACTATGAGTTGATGTTAGAAGTGAATGAAGAAGCAACCCTGAAGTTTATGAGACAACTCTGGACTGCACATTTCTATTGGGATTCAACCGATATGAACCGTCACGGCAGTTATTCAACTGCTTATAACGTAAATGTGTTTGGTCAAACGATTCCTCTGGATGTCATTCAAATGGATGAAAACAATAATCCAATTATTCCTGCAGATTCACCAGGGCTATTGCCATTTGTTAACTCAGCAACAGACTTAGCTTATGCCGCATTTACACTTTCTAATCATACATCAGACCCAGTGCCTGCGGACTGGGCAAAATACTTAATGCGTCAATATAACCTAGCGTCTAATCCAGTGACAGGGATGACAGTTTATCAATACAAATCAACCCTAGTTACAAAATCTCAAATAGAGTGTGCTGATCCAGCTTATACCAATTCAGGGTGTGGGGATAGAGTTGCACGTCAATTCAGAGATTTTGGAGAGATTGCTAGAGAAGCCAATGTCGCATGGAAAAATACACAAGCAGTATATGTCGATAATATCTTAATGTTATTAGAGGCTGCCGATAAATATGGTGTAACAGAGTTCGTTGATTGGGCAAGAACATATATCGAAGGCTATTTGAAATATGCCTATATCAGAGTAGATGGTAGAAATAAAATCATTCCAATGTTTATCGATGGAACAGTTACTTATGGCTATATCGTTCCTGAAGTAGGGTATTTTGGACCATCCAAAATGAGACTTGATTATGTTGATATGCCAACCACTTACTTACTTCCAATTCTAAGAACCATTCTTCAAACAATAGATAAAGAGAATCAACAAGATTTATGGGGTTATTTTAGAGATATCGTCTACACATTTGGGTTAGGGGATATTGGAGAATTAGGTGGAGCTAAGCCTAATCTAAACCTGGATACCTCAATTGATGACCCATATGCCTTAATGGCAATGGTAGAACTTTACGATTACACGAAGAACGAAGCTTATTTAGAAGTTGCTAGAACCATTGGTAATAATATTGTTGAAGCGAAGTTCCACAGAGGATTCTTTGTAGAATCCGAAGTAATGCTTTACAGTAGACTTGACCAACCTGATACACTTGCACTATTAACACTTGATGCGGTGATTAGAGGCATATCTTTAGATGAGATGCCTTTCTACTTAGCAGATAGTGGATATATTCATGGATACCTTCTTTCAAACGACGGTGTCGTTGAAGACAGAAGCTACACACAAAACATGGTCTACACGAAGACCATATACGATTAGGGGTGTCTGTATGAGAAAACTATATGGATTACTAGTATTAAGCTTTTTAGCAATAACATTAGTTGGTTGTCAAAAATCCAATGCTAGTGCAACAGCAGATAATGAACTAGATAACACATACCTTTTATTGATTGAAGCAGAAGACTTATCAGGAATGTCTTCAAAAACTAAGACGACCATTACTGAGGATGGCAGTCTAGGTCTTCCAACTTCTTATAAAGGGGTATCAATTACATATGAATCTCGCAATAAAGAGATTATTAGCGATAGTGGGGTTGTCACAAGACCAAATACATGCTGGATTGAATCCCGTGATCAACAAGGCCAAGTAAATGAAGAGTTTATTGGGCTTAATGATAACTGGCCGGTTGTAATAGATGTCGTATTAAGCCTAAATGGTCAAACAAGAAGGGCTAAATTGTTATTTGTTGTGGCACCAAGAGAAGGCTTTACTTGTAGTAATTATAAAGGGTAATAAATAGGGAGGAAATATGAAAAGAGTCATTAATTTATTCGCATTGATCACCCTTGGATTGATACTTGTGGCGTGTGCTAAGACGACTTACACCGTTACATTTGAATCCAATGGAGGTACTGAAATCACTGAAGTCAAAGTAGAGAAAGACAAACTTTTAAATAAGCCAGTTGACCCTACTAGACCAGGATTCGTTTTTGGAGGTTGGTATAAGGATTCTGATTTAACTGACCGTTTTATATTCGAAACTGATAAAATCACCGAAAACACTACACTTTATGCTATGTGGGCTGTTTCGGATATTGCATTAGTGAATCAAGTTTACGATTGGTTATCTTTAGGAGATTTAACCGGATTAACGAATCAATCTCCAAGAATCATTTTCCCAGCCACTCGTGATTCTGTTTCCATTACATGGGCGATTGACAAGACAGATTACATTAAGGCAAATGGGTTAATTACTCAACCTGAACATGAAGTAGGGGACCAAGTAGTAACACTTACAGCAACCCTAACTAAGAATGATGCTAGTCGTACAAAGACATTTACAGCAACCGTTCTAGCCTTACCAAGTCTAAGTGAAACCACACCTTTAATTAGTGAAGACTTTAAAGGTTATACAGATGGTAATATCATTGGTCAATCAGGCTTATGGGCACCAGTATCAGCCAAATCAGGAAACTCACAATTCACTGTAGTTTCCACTCAATCACTTGAAATTCCTAAAGGCTCTAAAGCCTTAAAGATTGAAGCTTTTAGTGAACTTCAAATTGAAGCGCCGATTACACATTCCTATGATTTTGTCGTATTTGAAGTCGATTTAATGCAGTCTAGCTCTTCAAATGCTTCAGCAATCAATATTCAATCCTCTTCATCAAGCCCAGTCGTAGCGTTCGGGTTAGATGGTGCTAATCTATTCTATAGAACCGATAACGGCACATTAATGAAGACTGAAATTGAAGTTAACAAATGGTATACGTTAAGAGTTGAAGTAGACCTAGTTAATAAGACCATTGAAGCGTTCTATTATGAAGATGGACAACTTGTCTCCTTATCTATGGGTAAGGTTACTTACACAGGGTCTACCCCACTTCAAAGTCTATTCATTAGAAGTGGATCTTCAAACACAGAATTCTTAAAACAACCAGCTTACATATCTAACTTGGTAGCTAACCGTATTGAAGCATTACCAAGACCAGTAGAAGTTAAGAAACTTGGTCATGTCACTGACCTTCGCGAGACGGTTTCGATTGAAGAAGGTAGTACATTCTCATTAGATACACCAAAAATCCATAACTACTATGGTATGAGAGACCTACTTGTATTAGATACTGACTATACACTTACAGTTACTAATCCAGTTGATACTGCTGTTGCTGGTGACTATGATGTAGTTTATACGTTTACCAATAAACATAATGCATTAGACGTTAAGAGTGTTACCCAAACGGTAACTGTGTACTCTAAGGCACAACCAAACGTGATTAATAGTGTGGTTTCTAGTGAAGCAAACTATTTAGTTCAAGAGTCTGATATCACGATTACACTCGTTCAACCTTTAGGTAAACTCTATTACTTGCTAAGTAACAGTGAAACAGCAGATGCGCTTCAAATTAAAGCAGGAGAATCCGTGGATGTGATTACTCAAACTGTCACATTAACAGATTTATCTGTAGAGGGCTTTGAATACATTCATGTGATTGTAGAACTTAATGGTGATTCAAACATCATTAACCATAAAATTCTTAAAGAAGCCGTTATAGAGATTAATACAACTGAAGCATTCGCATCTGTATTCTCAGTAACCGCAACAGAAATTAAAGAGACCTATGCTTTAACAGCGGATATCGATTTAACAGGTATCACTTGGGCAGATGGTAATACATCGTTTAAGGGGAAGTTCTATGGGAATGGGCATAAGATTTCTAATCTAACCATGACTAAGACTGGGGATAAATACGGTGGATTATTCGCTAGAATTAATGGCGGTATGGTTAGAGATTTAGTACTGGATAACATCCATGTGACCTCAAATGACCGCGGTGGTATATTAGTGGGTCGTGTAGAAAATACAAGTTCAGTCATTGAAAACATCGTAATTACTAATTCATCCATCACAGCTGCTAACTCGAATGGTGTTGGTGGCGTCATTGGATTAGTATCCAAAGAAACAAGACTTTCAAACGTTTCTATAATGGATTCTATAGTTACAGCATCTGGCGTTAAGAATGTTGGTGCTGTGGTCGGTAGAGTCGATGGCGGTGAGCTAATCGCAACAGACATATTCGTCCTAGGCGTAACCGTTAAATCAACTGTTCTTGATGCCCTTGATATCGCGGCTGGTGGATTAGTAGGCTATGTAAGAGATAGTAACGCCTCTATCGTTACAGCTAACCGTATCGTAATCGTTGATACGACAATTGAAGCACAAATCGGTGGCGCACTCATTGGATACATAAAATCAACTGATACACTAAAGCCGACAGTAACCGTTACTAACGCTTATTTGGATGTCTCATTTAATCATGAAACCAAGGTATCAACAGGCTTAATTGGTAGAGTTAGTAATGAGACAGATAAGATTTCAACAACTTCCATATTTGGCGTGATTGAAAATCAAGTTACACATGCACAAGCTCAAGCATTTACGAATACAACCACACCTACTAATTTAGAATGGTGGACAACCAACTTATCAGAGTTTACAAGTTCTAATTTATGGACGATTGATCAAAACTTCGTATTCGTTCTTAATAATTATTTAGAAAACTCATTACCTCTTATCGATGTTACAGTCATCTATAACATCGAAGAGCCAAATGAAGTCGTTTCAATTAGACAAGGAAAATCATTTGATTTTGTAGCACCATCCATTGGTGGTTATGTATTCAAAGGTTTCTTCTTAGATGAAAACTTAACAGTAGCATTACCTCTGGATTATGTGGTAGAAGCGGCGGATACGATTTATGCTAAATATGAAACAGCCCCTGCTTCAGTGGTTAGTTTTATAACCAACATTCAAGAAGTATTGGTGGATAATCAAGCCGTTAACTACGGAGGATTAGCAACTAAACCAGTCGTGCCTAATCAAATGATTGGTGAGTTCGTGATGGAGGCTCAATCATGGACATTAGACGGTGAACCATTTGATTTTTCTACTCCTATCTTAGAGAATGTTGAACTGGTTGCTGTATGGACTAAGGTAAAATACACAGTCAAATTCACTGGTGGTGAAGATGTCGTAGTCGAATATGGTGATAAGGTTGATAGACCATTGGAAGATCCTACACATTACTTCGCGGAAGTACTATTTGCTGAATGGCGTAAAGATGGAGTTGCCTATGATTTTGAATCTGCAGTCACTTCAAATATCACCTTAGTGCCTCATTTCTCAGCTCCAACAGGCGATATTAAGATCTCTACACCAGAAATGTTTCATCATATGGCTACTGTGGAATCAACCTATAGCTATGTATTAGAAAATAATCTAGACTTTACAGGGTTTGAATGGACCTATGTCAATACGTCATTTAAAGGCTCATTGGATGGAAAAGGCTATGAGATATCAAATCTAACACTCATAGGAACCACTTATTCTGCAGTATTCCCAAGAGCGAATGGCGCAGTCATTTCAAATCTTGTACTAGACAATGTTTCTGTTACAGGAACAGGTAGAGCAGGTATTTTAGTTGGTAGAATTGAAAACAATGAAACAACAATTCAAAATATCGTGATTAAAAACTCAAGTGTCACTGGAAATGAATCCAATGGTGTTGGTGGGTTAGTAGGTCAAATATCTAAGAGTAGTAGTCTATTCAATATTGTTATCTCAGAAACCAATGTTCATAATGCCCTTAATAACGTAGGCGGACTAGTGGGTAGATTAGATAGTGGCGCGGTTGTAATCGCGGATGATATCTTTATCAGTGGCGTATCTGTTAAATCAGATGGCACTGGTACAAGTGATGTTGCCGCATCTGCATTAGTCGGGTATGTCGCAAACGCCGCAGATACAGTATTCAGCGGTGTTCGTGTGGTTGTTGTTGATACAGTCGTTGATGGTAATGTAACGGCTGCATTTGTTGGTTATAACCGTTACCCTGGTACAGCGGAATTAATGGATGCATACTTTGAAGTTACATTCGTTAATAATGAGCGTTCCGGTTTAATTGGTTACAACAGAGATCAAACTGTTGTATTAGACCAATCAAGTATTTTTGGTAGTTTCACCAATAATACACACCATAGCAACGCGCTAGCTTTGACCAACGAAGCCGTTCCTACAGATGCAACTTGGTGGGAAACAAACTTAAATAACATATTTACTTCTGATTTATATATAATCTCAAGTAATGGCGAAATAACTCGTGACGTTTTAGTAGACAATTTAGTTTACTAGACCGATACATTAATCCCCTTATCATACGATCCCCTTTTTATGAAGTATGATTAAGGGGATTTTTTCTAATGAGTAATAACTAACAATAAACTTGATTTATGTCAAGGATCAAATCACCAACCTAGACTATACTTTAGGCATAAAGGAGTGATTATTGTGGAAAAAACAGTATTACAATTAGAAACGCTAACTTGCCCATCGTGCGTTAGAAGAATTGAAGGGACACTATCTAAGACTGCTGGTGTGAGTAACGCTACAGTCAAGTTTAATGCATCCAAAGTTGAAGTCGAACACGAATCAGGCATTGATAAGGGTCACATTACAGACATTGTCACTAAGCTTGGGTACAAAGTGTTATCAACAAAATAATGAAACAGGTTCTTAAACACAGTTACACATATATAATAAGTCTGCTGTTTCTAGTATCATTTGTGTTGAATGAAGTGGCCAAAAGCCACTTCATATCAATAGTAGTCATGTCGTTATTAACGTTACTAGCTGGGGTGCACATTTTTAAGAAAGCCTTAATTGATATTAAATACCGAATTGTTGGTATCGACTTGTTGGTATCTATAGCTGTAATAGCAGCATTTATTATCGGAGACTACTTTGAAGCAGCAGCAGTCACTTATCTATTTACCATTGGACACATCCTTGAGAAAAATTCACTAGAAAAAACAAGAAGTGCTTTGAAAACGCTCATGGATTTGAAACCAACTACAGGTAGAAGGCTCAACGAAAATGTAGAAGAAATAATACCATTTAACCAAATTAAACCAGGAGACGTCTTACTTGTTAAGCCGGGTGAGAAGATTCCAGTTGATGGTATTATTTTAGAAGGAGAAGTTTACATCGATGAACAAATGATGACCGGTGAATCTATGCCTGTATTTAAACAGGTTAATGAAATCGTTTATGGATCAACCTTACTACAATCAGGCTATATTAAAATGAAGACGACACATGTAGGTGAAGAGACAACGCTATCTAGAATCATTCATATGGTAGAAGAAGCGCAAGATAAAAAAGCCAAGACTGAGAAGTTTATGGATACTTTCTCTAAGTACTATACGCCTGTAATCGTCTTATTCGCGATTATTATGTCCGTTGTTACAAAGGATATTAGATTAGCAGTAACAATTCTTGTAATAGCTTGTCCTGGTGCATTGGTAATCGCAACCCCAGTTTCATTCGTCGCGGGTATTGGCAATGCAGCTAAAAAAGGGATTCTTTTCAAAGGAGGAGACTCCATAGAGCGTTTATCTAAAACCAGTATGGTGTTCTTTGATAAGACAGGAACGCTCACTGAAGGAAGACCAGTAGTGACTCGATTTAAGAGTTATGGATTGGATGAAGATGAAGTCTTGAGAATCGCTGCTATTGGGGAATCCTACAGCGAACACCCATTATCTAAAGCGATCATCGACTATGCAGTAAAGCATGGTTTAGATATAAATGATAAACCAACAGACCCAAACATGATTATTGGAAAAGGCATCACGTTTAGGTATAATAACAGTAAGTATTCAATAGGGAATGACACTTGGATAAAAGCAAATGACATTGTCCAAAAGGATATCCATACATTTATGGATTTAGGGTTATCTACCATATTACTAGCAGATGAATATAGTGTTCTTGGTATTTTTGGAATTGAAGATCAAATAAGACATCATTCTAAATCCATGATATTAGAACTGAGGACACTCGGTATTAAGAAAACAATGATGTTAACAGGGGATAACGAACGCGTAGCAAAAGCCGTTTCGGAATCGATTAATATAGATGACTACAGGGCTTCTATATTTCCAGAAGAGAAAGCTGAAATCATAAAGCAACATGCAGGAGAGCATACTTTGTTTGTTGGTGATGGAATCAATGATGCGATTGCATTAACTTACGCGGATGCTTCAGTTGCTATCGGTGGATTTGGTAAAGATCTAGCAATGGAAACGGCAGATGTTGTTTTAATGTCTGAAGACATTTCTAAGTTGCCTGAGGCAATTAGAATTAGTCGAAAAGTAAAATCAAATATGGTTCAGAATATTACCTTTGCACTTCTAGTTGTGCTGGTATTAATGACAGGTGTCCTATTTAAGAAAGTATCAATGTCAATAGGCATGCTTGTACATGAATTATCTGTATTACTCGTATTACTGAACGCAATGAGGCTTTTAAAGTATAATTTAGGGGGTCAGCATGGAAAAGGACACAAACGCTACTAGCTGCATTAAAACAGTTCCGATTTTTAAGAACTTAACAGATAAAGAGTTAGATCAAGTCATCATGATATCCACACATCAACGCCTAGATAAAGGAAATTTTTTATTCAACGCTGGTGATGACTTAAGCAGTCTTTATGTAGTTCACAGAGGAAAAATCAAAATCACGCGTTATAGTGAAGATGGTAAGGAACAAATTATTCGCATACTATCTCATGGTGATTTTCTTGGAGAACTCTCTTTGTTCTCAAACAGGCAAGTTTCTACCTACGCAGAAGCGATTGAACCCAGTATCATTTGCATGGTTGAGCATGACGGGTTAAAAGATTTAATGGCCAAAAGTCCAACTCTATCATTTAAAATGATGAATGAACTATCCAAACGTCTAGAAAGTGCAGAGGCTCTAATTGAACAGAGTAATCTCTATAGTGCGATTGCGAAAGTATCTAAACTACTACTAGATTTAGAAAAAGATTCTTACGTTAGATTTCAAACTACAAAAGTTAACCTTTCATCAAGTATCGGTATTACGCCTGAGACATTTAGTAGAAAACTATCAGAACTTAAAGAATATGGGTTTATTGACATCATCAATAATAAAACCATTTATGTCAGAGATAAAACCCGCTTACAAAACATTATCAATCCAGATCAGCTTTGATGAAAGAATGTACCCAAATTCTCTATTGGGTACATTTTTTGTCGTTTTTATGATATGATAAAACTAGGTTAAATCCTTTAACAATCTAATCAATAAGTCCCCTTCCTCTATAGGTAGCGGGATGAATTGATTTTTTTGTTTTTTTATGTGGAATATTATATATAAAATATGGTATAATATAAATATAATAAACATTCGGTATAATTACGGAAAGAAGGCTATATAATGTTAAAATTAGACACAAATTTACATTCAGTCTTTATGTTGTGGTATCACTTGATTTTAGTCACTAAATATAGACGTGAAGTCTTTACAGATGACATCTCTAATCGTGCTAAAGAGATTTTTGAAAATATAGCTACTAATTATCATATTACCTTAATTGAG